>JACPAU010000272.1 GCA_016180705.1 Candidatus Methylomirabilota bacterium | reverse complement strand
GAGCCGCCGCCCTCTTCCCGGGGCGAGCCGCTCCTCCGCCCGATACCCAGACAGGGCTGCGTCGCGGCTCACCCCGGGCGGGCGGCAGCCGGAGGGCGGGCGATGGTCGGCGTCATCGTGGTAACCCACGGGCAGGTGGGGACGGAGCTGCTCCGGACCGCCCAGGAGATCGTGGGGCGGATCGAGCGGGCCGAGGCGGTGACCATTGACGCGGCCGAGAAGATCGAGCGGGCGCGCAGCAAGATCGAGGCCGCGATCAAGCGGGTGAGCACCGGGGCGGGGGTCCTGATCCTGACCGACATGTTCGGCGGGACCCCGAGCAACCTCGGGCTCTCCTTCCTGGAGAAGGGAGCGGTGGAGGTGGTCACGGGGGTGAACCTCCCGATGCTGATCAAGCTTCCGTCCCTCCGGGAAGGCCTGCCGCTCCGGGAGCTCGCCGACCGCCTGAGCACGTACGGCCAGAAGAACATCCTGGTCGCCAGCGACTTCTTGGCCAAGAAGGCCGCCGGGCCCGCCGATCCCGCCTGAGTCCCGCCCGCCTCCCGCCTCCCCCAGGCTCTCCGGCGTGCGCGGAGCGGGTGCGCGCGGCGCCGCGGGGAGCCGCGCCGGGGGCGGCAGGCGGGAGGGGGAAGGGGGGAGAGAAGGCGCGGCGCCGCGGGGGAGGAGGGCGTGACGGGCGAGGTGGTCCGCGAACTCGAGATCCGGAACCGGCTCGGGCTGCACGCGCGGGCGGCCGCAGCCTTCACGAGGGTCGCCGGGCGCTATCGGGCGGAGGTCACGGTGGAGCTGGACGGCGCGGCGGTGGACGGCAAGAGCCTCCTCGGCCTGCTCACGCTCGGCGCGTCCCGGGGCAAGCGCATCCGGCTCCTGGCCCGCGGGGAGATGGCGGAGCAGGCGGTAGCCGCGCTGGCCGCCCTCGTGGAGGGGCGGTTCGGGGAGCGCGAGTGATGCCCGGGCCGCTCGCGGGGCTCCGCGTCCTCGACCTCTCCCGGGTCCTCGCCGGCCCGATCTGCTCCATGCTGCTCGGGGACCTTGGGGCCGACGTCCTGAAGGTCGAGCAGCCCGGCGTCGGCGACGAGACCCGCACGTGGGGCCCTCCCTTCACCCGGGGCGAGAGCGCCTACTTCCTCGCCATCAACCGGAACAAGCGGAGTCTCACCCTGAATCTGAAGGACGCCCGCGGCCTCGCCCTCCTCGGACGGCTCGCGCAGGCTTCGGACATCCTCCTCCAGAACTTCCGGCCCGGGACCCTCGCCCGCCTGGGGCTCGGCTACGCAGAGGCCGCCCGGCTCAACGGGCGCCTCATCTACGCGTCGGTCACCGCCTACGGCTCGACGGGACCGGGGGCGGCGAAGCCCGGCTACGACTTCATCGCGCAGGGGGTCGGGGGACTGATGAGCATCACCGGCTGGCCCGACGGCCCCCCTACCAAGGTCGGCGTGGCGGTGGTGGACGTCGTGGCGGGCCTGCTCCTCACCGGCCTCGTCCTGGCGGCGCTCCACCGGCGGGAGCGGACGGGCCGCGGGGAGGAGGTGGAGACCTCGCTCCTGCAGGCGGCGGTGGCCCTGCTGGTCAATGCGGCGAGCAACTACCTGGTCTCGGGCGAGACGCCGGGGCGGTGGGGGAACGCCCACCCGAACATCGTCCCGTACCAGACGTTCGCGACCGCCGACGGGCACCTGAACGTCGCGATCGCTAATGATAATTTGTGGCGGAGCTTCTGCCAGGTGCTCGGCGAGCCCGCGTGGGCGGTGCATCCGGATTACGCCACGAACGCCGACCGGATCCGGAACCGGGAGCGCCTGGTGGCCCTCCTGGGGGCGCGCTTCGCCGCGCAGCCGACGGCGGTCTGGCTCGGGCGCCTCGAGGCGGCCGGCCTGCCTTGCGGGCCCGTGAACACGGTGGCGGAAGTCCTGGCCGACCCCCCTCGGGATTCCGTTCACGGTCGCCGGCTCCCCGCCCCGGATCCGCCGCCCGCCCCCCCGCCTCGGCGAGCATACGGAGGAGGTGCTGGGGGAGGTGCTCGGGCTCGAGCCGCCGGAGGTGGAGGGGCTCCGGCGGGAGGGGGTCGTGTGAGGCCGATCTGGCGGTGCATCCGCTCGGGGGCCCTCCCCGGCCCCCTCAACATGGGATTGGACGAGGCCCTGGCTCTCTCCTGCGCGCGGGGCGAGGGTGGGCCGGTTCTGCGCCTGTACGCCTGGGACCCGCCGACGGTCTCGGTCGGCTACGCCCAACCCCTCGCCGGGGCGGTGGATCTCGAGGCGTGTCGCCGGTTGGGGGTCGGCGTCGTGCGCCGGATGACGGGGGGCCGGGCGGTCCTGCACCAGCACGAACTCACCTACGCGGTGGCATTCCCGGAGGACTTCTTCGGTCCCGGGGGCGTCCAGGAGGACTACCGGAGGATCAGCCGGGGACTGCTCCTGGGGCTCCGGCGCCTCGGGGTGCGGGCCGATCTCCGCCGCGGCGCTTCGGGTCGGGGGCCGGTGAGCAGCGTCTGCTTCCTCGCGACATCCCGCTTCGAGCTTGCCGTGGGGGGACGGAAACTGGTGGGCTCGGCCCAGCGGAGGCTCCGGGGCGCCGTCCTCCAGCACGGGTCGGTCCTGGTGGACCTGGAGCCGGCGGTGTGGGAGGCGGCGCTGCCGGCGCTCCGGCGCCCGGCCTTCCGGGACTGGACGGACTCGATCGTCACCCTGGCGGCGCTCCTCGGGGGACGCCCTCCCCCCGTCCGGGTCGAAGAAGCCCTGCGGCAGGGCTTCGAGGAGGCGCTGGGACACCCCCTTCCCGAGACGCTCCCCTCCCGGGCGGAGGCGGAGGCCGCCGCCGCCCTCTCCCAAGGGCGATACGCCCGCCCCGAGTGGAATAAACACCAGCAGATACCGGCTTCCCGCCTTGACACCCCTCAACGCGTTTGCTAGGCTCGCGGTGCCAATTCTCGAGATTTCGGCCCTTCGCGGCAAGCCCGCCAAGGAGTCGTATGCCCTTCGACAAACGGAAGGCTCTCCAGACCGCCCTCAGTTACACCCAGCAGGGCCGGCTCGATAAGGCCATCACCGAGTACCAGAGCGTCCTCAAGGCCGATCCCAACGACCTGAACGTCCTCAACACGCTCGGGGACCTGTACGCCCGGACCGGCAACAAGGCTGAGGCGATCACCCAGTACATGCGCCTGGGGGATGCCTACCGGAAGGACGGGTTCGCCGCCAAGGCCACGGCCGTTTACAAGAAGGTCATCAAGCTGGACTCCGGGAACCTCCCGGCGCAAATGCACTGCGCGGACCTGTACGCCGAACAGGGCCTGGTGGGGGAAGCCAAACAGCAGCTCCTCCTCATCGCGGAGCAGTGCAGCCGGGCCGGGAACATGAAAGAGGCCCTGACGGTCTACCAGAAGGTCGTCACCCTGGACCCCGGCAATGTGGCGGCGAGCACCTGACCGTCGAGCAGTGCCTGGCCGCGGGGCAGAACGCCGAGGCCCAGAAGATCTACCGGCGGATGCTCCAGATCAACCCTAATTCCTTCGAGGCCCACCTCGGCCTGGCCCGCCTGCTCGCCAAGGCCAGCTCCCCGGAAGCCGCGCAGGCCCTCCGGGCCGCTGCCGGCCAGGCTCCCGACGACGCCGACGTCTGGACCGCCCTCGGCGACGGCTTCCGCGCCGTCCGGGATGCGAAGCGGGCCCTGGAGGCCTACACGAAGGCCCTGCGCCTGGACAGCGGCCGCTGGGAGGTCCGCCTCGGCCTCGCCGCGTTAGCGGCGGAGCAAGGGGACCCGGCCCGGGTGGCGGAGGAGGTCCGCCAGGCGGTAGGGCCCGCGGCGAAGGCGGGCAAGGCTGCCGAGGTGACCCGGCTCCTCCAACACCTGGTGAAGAAGTCGCCCGGCGAAGTCCACTACCACGCGGCGCTGGTGGAGACCCTCAAGGGGCTCAAGGACAGCGCCGCCCTCCCGGGCGCCTACCGCGGGCTCGGGCAGGCCCTGGAGAAGCAGGGCAAGCGGGCCGAGGCCCTTGAGGCGTACAAGAGCCTTCAGGCCCTGGACCCGGAGGCCAGCGATGCCGCCGACAAGGTTGCGGCCCTCTCGGGAGCGCTGCCGGCCGCACCGGCGGCAGCCCGGCCTGCGGCCGCGCCGGCCGCAACGGTCCGGGTGAACCCGCCCCCCGCCCCCGTCGAGTTGGAGCCGGGCCTGGTGGACCTGGCGGGAGGGGAGGAAGGGGCTTCCGAGGCGGCGCCGGATGACGCCGGGGCCATCACCCTGGAAGAGGACGCCGCCGAGGACGCGCGAGCCTTCGCGGCGAAACTGGAAAAAGAATTAGGCGGGGGAACGCAGGAGGTCGCCTTCGACCTCACGGAGACGGCGCAGGAGAGCGGCCTGGACGCGGGGGCCATCGCGCAGGAGGCCGAGCAGGTCCTTCTGGGGATGGAAAGCAGCGAGGAGGGGGGCGCGACCGCCGGCCTGCTCACGCTCGGGGAGGAGGCCCCGGCGGCGGTGCCGGCCGAGGGCGACCTCACGCTGGAGGTGGTCGGGGCGCCGAGCCCGGTCGAGGCGGCGGAGGAGGAGGACACACAGGTCAGCGACCACCTGGCCAAAGCGGATGTGTACCTCAAGTACGGTCTGGTGGACAAGGCGATCGAGCACCTCCAGCAGGCCCTGTCCATGTCCCCGAAAAACCTCACGGCCCGGCGGCGCCTCCAGGGTATCTACCTCGACCGGAATCTCGCGGACCAGGCGGTGAAGGAGGGCCTCAGCATCGCCTCGATCCTCGCCAGCCAGGGGAACACCAAGCAGGCCGCCGCTGAGGTGGAGGCCTGCCTGAAGCTGGACCCGGGCAGCGCGGAGGCCCGGGAGGCGCTCGACCGCCTCGCGGGGAAGGCCGCCCGGCCCGCGGCGCCGGCGAAGAAGCCTGCGGCGGTACCCAAGCGCCCGGCGGCCCCGCCGGCAGAGGTCGAGGTCGCCGCGCCCGAGGAAGCGGTCCAGGTCGAACCCCTCGAGGAGGCGCTCGGGCTCCCGGAGACCGTGGCGGGCGGGACGGTCGAGCAGGAGCTGGCCGAGGCAGACTTTTTCATCCAGCAGGAGATGGTGGAGGAGGCCCGGGAGATCCTGCAGCGCATCCTGAAGGCGGAGCCGAAGAACGCCGAGGCCCGGCGGCGGCTCGAGGGGTTGCGGGCCCGCCCGGTGGCGGCCCCCAGCGCCGAGGTCTCGTTCGCCGGCGTCGAGGAGGAGACCGAGGAGCGGGCAGGGCCGGTAGTGGAACTCCCGGAGGAGCCGCCCCCGCCCGCCGAGGTCAGGAGGGCCCGCCCGCCGGCGCCGCCGGCCGCCGCGCGCCGCCCCGCCTCCTATCAGCCGTCGTCGGCCGACGTCACCCCTGTCTTCAAGGTGGCCCAGGACGAGGGGCCGGGCGAGGGCGGATACGTGGACCTCGGGGCGGAACTCACCGACGAGGGCGGCGTCGGCCCCTCGCCCAGGGACGCGGCGCCGCTC
>JACPAU010000285.1 GCA_016180705.1 Candidatus Methylomirabilota bacterium | reverse complement strand
TCGGGGGGCGGCGCCTACATCGTGGCCCTGCAGAACCTCGGGAAGACGGCCGGGCTCACCGCGGCCGCCGCCCTGCTCATTGACTATGTCCTGACGGTGTCGGTGAGCATCGCGGCCGGCGTGGCGGCGATCACCTCGGCATTTCCCCTGCTCTATCCCTGGCGCGTGAGCCTGGCCGCGGTCTGCATCGCCGGCATCATGCTGGCCAACTTGCGGGGTGTGCGCGAGTCGGGCCGCGTCTTCGCCGTCCCCACCTATCTCTTTATCGCCAGTTTCTTCCTCCTGCTGGCGGGCGGGCTGACGCTGCTAGGGTCCCGCGGGGGGACCGGCTTCGTTCCCCCGGGATTGGTGGCGCCGGGAGGTCCGGGGGCCGCGGTCACCGCCGTCTCCGTTTTCGTCCTTCTCCGGGCCTTCGCCTCCGGCTGCGCGGCCCTGACCGGCGTAGAGGCCATCGCGAACGGCGTCCAGGCCTTCCGGCCGCCCGAGGCCCGCAACGCGGCCCTCACCCTCGCCTGGATGGCCGGCATCCTCCTGACCTTCTTCTGGGGAGTGACCTACCTCGCGACCACATTGGGTGTCACTCCCCGCGAAGGGGAGACCGTGGTTTCCCAGATCGCCCGGGCCATCTTCGGGCCCACGCTCCCCTACTACCTGATCCAGGCCTCGACGGCGGTCATCCTGATCCTGGCCGCCAACACCTCCTTCGCCGACTTCCCCCGGCTGAGTTCGATCCTGGCCCGGGACCGGTTCCTCCCCCGCCAGTTGGCCAACATGGGAGACCGGCTCGTCTACAGCAACGGGATCGTGATCCTCGGGGTGCTCGCCATCCTGTTGGTGGCGATCTTCGGGGGCGAGACCCACGCCCTGATCGCGGGGCGTTCTCATCAACGGGGTGGGGGCGGCCACGACGGGGCTCGTCCTCGCAGTACTCGCCGGGACGAAGTTCCTCCAGGGGGCCTGGATCGTCATCCTCCTCATCCCGTGCATCATCCTGGTGTTCCGGAAGGTCCGCCGGCATTACCTCCACATCGCATCGCAGCTGACCCTGGAGGGATTCCGCGAGGAGCCGCCGACCGGGCACACGGTGGTGGTGCCCGTCTCCGGGATCCACCGGGGGGTGATCACGGCCCTGCACTACGCCGAGGCCATCTCGAGCAATGTGGAGGCGGTCACCGTGAGCCTGGACCCTGTCAGCACCGAGCACCTGCGGAAGAGCTGGGCGGAGCACGTGCCCGAGGTCCCCCTCGTCGTCCTCGACTCCCCCTACCGCTCGGTGGTGGGACCAATCCGGGAGTACATCGAGAAGGTCAAGGGGCGTTCCGCGCGGCACCTCGTGACCGTGGTCCTGCCGGAGTTCGTCCTCGCGCACTGGTGGGAACACTTCCTGCACAACCAGACGGCCCTGGCGCTCAAGGCCGTGCTCCTGTTCAGCAAGGGAACTATCGTGACCAGCGTGCCGCACCACCTGGCGCGCTAGGCCGGCGATCTGCCGGGTTGCCGGGACCGATTCGTGCCCGGCGCGGCGGCGGGGATGGTGTATCATGAACAGGTCGGGGTCCGAGGCGGCTGGCCAGCGCGCTGGTGTGGGCGCGGGAGGTTTGATGGGGCAGGAGCGACAGGCGGGGGAGCAGGTGTTCGCGGCCGAGGGGTCTGTGCCCCTGCGGCGGCCCTCGCCCTGGTGGAAGTGGGTCCTGTCCGTGGTCCTTGCGGCTGGGGTGATCGCCCTGCTGGCCTACGGCTTCACCCGCAGCCCCAAGGATATTCCTTCCCCCCTCCTCCGGCAGCCCGCCCCCGACTTCACCCTGGCCCTCCTGGACGGGGGCCGGCTCACCCTGAGCGAGCAGCGGGGGAAGGTCGTGGTTGTGAACTTCTGGGCCTCCTGGTGCTACCCGGCCTGCTGGAATGAGGCCCCGCGCTTGCAGGCCGCCTGGGAGCGGTACCGCGAGAAAGGCGTCGTCCTCGTGGGGGTCATCTACCAGGACCGGGAGCCGAACGCGCGGGAGTTCATCCGGCGGCATGGGAAAACATATCCCAACGGGATGGACGCGAAGAGCCGGGTTGCCATTGATTACGGCGTGTACGGGGTCCCCGAGACCTTCTTCATTGACCGGGAGGGGAGGATCGCCCACAAGCACGTGGGGGAGCTTCCCATGGACACGCTCACCCGCGAGATCGAGCGGCTGCTCTGAGGGAGGGAAGGATGCAGGAGGGACGCCAGAGGAAGTCCGCGTCGGCGCTACGCCTCTCGCGGCGGGCCGTCCTGGTGGGCGTTGCGGCACTCGCCGCAGGCGCCGGCGCGACTGGCCTCTACGCGTGGAGCCGGCAGCGGCCGTTCATCCTCACTCCCGTCCCGCGCCGCCCGCGGCCCACCACTCTGGACCCCGGGCTCTTCACGGGGCGGACGGCGGAGGCGTATCGGGTCGCCCGCGCCGCCCCCGAGCTCATCGAGCAGATGCCCTGCTACTGCGGCTGCAGCCGCACGGCCGGCCACCTGAACAACCTGGACTGCTACGTGGACCGCCACGCGGCCACGTGAACGGTCTGCCAGGACATTACGCTGGATGCGTATGCGCTGTTCAGGCAGGGGAAAGGCGCGGAAGAGATCCGAGGCGTGATTGACGCCCGCTACGCCCGCTTCTGGCCGTTCTAATATAACCGAACCAGAGTGACACCGTCCGGGTCCTGGCGCCGGCGCCGCCCCGGCCCCCGGCCCCCGTGGGGAACCCTCCCGTGGTTCCCCCATCGGCCAAGCGCCGATGGGCCCCCCCTCCGCTACGGGGGCCCGGGGGCGGCATCCGGCGCCACCCGGACCCTGTGTCACACAATTTCTCTGGTCAGAAACTCCCCTGGGCTCCGGGTACGCGGTCACGCAGCGGGCTGCAGGGTGACCCGGTAGCCCTGGCGCTCGAGGGCCTGCACGGCCCGCCGGGTGACGCGCTCG
>JACPAU010000284.1 GCA_016180705.1 Candidatus Methylomirabilota bacterium | reverse complement strand
AGATCATCGGCTCAGCGTATTCCAACTACCCCGTGGCTGTCGAGCGAGGCATGGCTGCAAAAGGGGTAGTAGGGCTCATGGGCGACCGGTCCGGCCGGTACTCCGATGATCCGGTGAGCATCTGGACGCGCAAGACCACCGGCATCACCCAGATCGAGGACCTGGCGGGGCGGAAGGTCCTGAAGCTGCTCCCTTCGGGGCGGTTCACCGAGGGCCTGGCCCTCAGCCCGGACGGGGCCACCGCGTTCGTGGCGAACGGGGAGGAGCACTCGATTTCGGTGGTGCAGACGGCGACCCACGAGATCGTCCGGACGCTCCGGACCGGGACCGAGATCCACGATGTGCGCGTGACCCAGGACGGCCGGTACCTCTTCGGGACCGCCGCCCACATCAACCGGGTCTTCGTCTACGCCCTCCCCGAGTACCGGCTGATCGCCCGGATCCCCCAGGAGAAGCGCCCCGACCTCATCTGGTTCACGCCGGACGGGAAGGAGGCCTGGGTCACGAACCGGCATGCGGCGAGCGTCTCGGTCATCAACGTGGAGACCCTGGAGACCGTCGCGGTGATCCCGGTCGGCAACAACCCGCACGGGATCGTCATCGTCCCCTGAGGCGTGATGCGCTGGCCAGTCCTGGCCCTTCTCCCCCTCGCCGTCGCCGCGGAGCCCCTGCAGGTCCCCCCGGGCCCGGATGGCGCCCCCTTGATCCTGGTACCGGCCGGGGAGTTTACCCGGGGCAACCGGGGGGGCGAGGCGAACGAGCGGCCCGCCCGGACGATCTCCCTCGACGCCTTCGCCCTGGATCGCATTGAGGTGACCGTTGCCCGCTTCGCCGCCTTCACCGCCGCGGCAGGGCACCGGACGGTGGCAGAGCGGGAAGGCTGGGCCTGGGTCTGGGCCGGGGAATGGGGCAAGGGCGGGAAGTTCGTTCGGACTCGGGGCGCGGACTGGCGGCATCCGAAGGGGCCGGGGAGCGACCCGCTCCCGGAGCACCCCGTCACCCAGGTGGCCTACCCGGACGCCGAGGCCTACTGCCGGTGGGCCGGCAAGCGCCTCCCGACGGAGGCGCAGTGGGAGAAAGCAGCCCGCGGGTCCGATGGGCGGCTGTACCCGTGGGGCGAGACCTTCGAGGCGGGTCGGGCCAACACCGTGGGGGCGGCCGACGGATTCCCGGAGGTGGCGCCGGTCGGCTCCTTCCCGGCGGGGGCCAGCCCCTACGGGGCCCTCGACATGGCCGGCAACGTCTGGGAGTGGACCGCCGACTGGTACCGCTCGGACTACTTCGCGGCGGCCCCCGCCCGCAATCCGCCCGGACCCCCTGGGGGCAAGGCCCGGGTCGTCCGCGGCGGTTCCTGGGGCGGTCCCCCCGACTGGGCCACGGTCACCAACCGGTACGATCGCCCCCCCGACTACCGCAACAACAAGATCGGCTTCCGCTGCGCGAAGGACCTCCGCTGAGGCCCCGTCCGGCCGCCCGTCATCTCCGGAGCATGGGCTCGCCCTCGCACCCTGGACCGGTTCCGGCGGCTCGTCGTGTCCCGGCTTTACTTGGGCCGTTCGCATCCTCTACACTAGGGGTCGCATGAGCGGGGGAGGCGACGGCAGGCCGCCTCCCCGGGAGATCCCCATGGCAGTGGCCGTGACCGACCGACTCCGCGACCGCATCCTCCGGGAAGTCGTCCCCTTCGTCGAGAAGCCCTCCCGCTACCTCGGCCGGGAGTTCCTCAGCGTGCGCAAGGACCCTGAGGCCGCCGCCGTCCGGGTGGCCCTCACCTTCCCGGACGTCTACGAGATCGGGCTGAAGATCCTCTACCAACTCCTGAACCGGCGGCCGGAGGTGGCGGCGGAGCGGGTCTACTGCCCCTGGACCGACTTCGAGGCGCTGGCGGTCAGGCGCGGCATCCCGCTCGCCAGCATCGAGTCCGGCCTGCCGCTTTCGGCCTTCGATCTGGTCGGGTTCACTCTCCAGTACGAACTCTCCTATGCCACGATCCTCCACATGCTCCGCCTCGGCGGCATCCCCCTGCGGAGCGCCGACCGGCGGGAGGGGGATCCCTTCGTGGTGGCCGGCGGGCCGTGCGCCTACAGCCCGGAGCCGATCGCCGACTTCGTGGACTGCTTCGTCATCGGGGACGGCGAGGAGGCGGTCCACGCCCTGGTGGACACCTTCCTCGCCTGGCGGCGGGGCGGGGGGCGCCGGGCGGACCTCCTCGAGGCCTGGGCGGCCCTCCCCGGGATGTACGTCCCCGCCTGCCATACTCCCGGGCAGGTCATCGAGAAGCGCACCATCACCCGGCTGGACACGATCGACTACGCCGCTATCCCGGTTCCCTTCATGGAGATCGTCCATGATCGGGTGAACATCGAGGTCATGCGGGGCTGCACCGTCGGGTGCCGCTTCTGCCAGGCAGGGATGGTCTACCGGCCGCTCCGGGAGCTGCCCGCCGACGAGATCCGGGCCATGACCATGCGGGCGCTGGCCGCGACCGGCTACGAGGAGGCCTCGCTCAACTCCCTCAGCATCGCCGACCTCTCCTGTATCTCGGGCCTCATCCCGAAAATCATGGACGATTTCCAGGCCGACCGGATCGGCCTGTCCCTGCCCTCGCTCCGGGTCAAGGGCCTCAAGCCGGAGCTGGCCAGCGAACTCTTGCGGGTCAAGCGGACCGGCTTCACGATCGCCCCCGAGGCCGGGAGCCAGCGGCTCCGGGAGGTCATCAACAAGGGGATCGTGGACGAGGAGGAGGTCTTCCGGGCGGTCGCGGCGGCGGCGGAGGCCGGCTGGACGGGCCTGAAGATGTACTTCATGTGCGGGCTGCCCACCGAGACGCAGGCCGATCTGGACGAGCTGGTCCGGCTCTCCATCGAGGCCCAGCGGCTCGGCCGCCGGAAGGCGCCGCGGGGCTTCGCGCTCACGGTGAGCGTCTCCTCCTTCGTCCCCAAGCCCCACACCCCCTTCCAGTGGGCCGGGCAGGATCGGATGGAGGTCCTCCGGGAGAAGCAGCAGTTCCTGAAGGCGCGCCTTCGGCAGGCGGGCGTGCGGTTCAAGTGGCATGACGTGAAGTCGTCCTTCCTGGAGGCGGTGTTCTCGCGGGGCGGCCGGGAGACGGGCCCGGTCATCGCCGAGGCCGAGCGGCGCGGCGCCCGGCTGGACGGCTGGACCGAGCACCTGGACTTCGACCGGTGGATGGCCGCCTTCGAGGCCTGCGGGGTGGATCCCTTTCCCATCGCCAACCGGAACATCGGCCCGGACGAGCCGCTGCCCTGGGACCACATCTCCTGCGGCGTGACGAAGAAATTCCTCCAGCGGGAGTGGCGCAAGGCCTTACGCGCGGCGACGACCCCCGACTGTCACGTCGCCCCCTGCCAGGCCTGCGGGGCGGTCTGCATCCCGTCCTGGCAGGAGTGGCACGAGCACGCGGAGGCGGAGCGGCTCGAGGCGAGGCGGCGGGAGGCGGGCGAGGCCGGGGGCAACGGCACCGCGCTGCCCCTGGTGGTCCTCTCCGCGGCGCCTCCGGCCGGCCGCGCCGCCCCGGCTCCGGCCGGCGCGCCCGAGGTCGCGAT
>JACPAU010000202.1 GCA_016180705.1 Candidatus Methylomirabilota bacterium | reverse complement strand
CGCCCCCTGGCCCCCGTAGCGGAGGGGGGTCCCATCGGCCGTTGGCCGATGGGGGGAACCACGGGAGGGTTCCCCAGGGGGGCCGGGGGCCGGGGCGGCGCCGGCGCCAGGACCCGGACCTTGTCGCTTTCGTTCTGTCGGTTATATTAGATGTCCAGGACGACCCGGGCCCGCCACCCGTCCTGCCCCCGCTCCACCGCGAAGAGGTGGTAGGTGACGGCCTTCACGTCGGCCCGCATCGGCATGCGCTCCGACCGGATCGGGGCCCCCGTCAGCGTGGCGTCGAGCTTGAGCGGAGCCCCCTCCGTCACCGTCACGCGAAAGCGGCTGAAGACGGCCGCGTCCACGTCCTTCCGGTAAACCAGTTCCTCCAGCCAGGCGAACAGCAGGCTCTCCGGGTCCGGCGCCTCCAGGTGCACGTCACGGCTGAGCTCCGGCGGGACCGCCGCCAGGTCCACCATCACGGCAAAGGTCGCCTCCGCCGCCGCCGTGAGGAGGTCCGCCAGGTCCGCCCCCCACGCGTCGAACGCCACGTCCGCGATCGCCACGTCATCCAGGAAGCGGTAGCCCCCCACCCCCTCGCCTCAGTCCCGCCGGCCACGGCGGCCCGGGCGCTTGAATGGGCCGGCCGAATCCGGTACGGTAGGCACGATGGGGCTCGACACCCTCCTCCTCCTCGCTGGCCTGGGACTCTCCATCTTCCTGGTCGGCTTCGGCCTGGGGATGCTCTACGCCCAGCGCCGCGCCTCCTCTCCGGAGAACCCCGCCGGCGGCTCACCCGCCGCTGCCGAGGCCTTCCCGATCCCGGAGGGGCTCGCCCCGGAACTGGGGGCCCTGGCAGAGGACCTGGCCCGCGCCGCGACCGAGCGGTGGGAGGCCGCCCGAGCGGCGGCGGGAAGCCCTGCCGGCAAAGACGCCGCCCCCACCGACGAGGAGGTCATGCTCTTCGACCGGGTCAGCCTCGGGATCAGCAAGCTCCCCCTCTTCGCCAGCCACCGGGAGTACGAGGTCGCCGAGCGGGGCGTCATGGCGAGCGTGGCCGAGCGCTACGGGCTCACCGCAGAGCAGGTGGCCGACACCTACCGGAAGGTCCACGCCTGGAAGTGGCGGCAGGGAGGAGAGGGCACACCCGGCCCCGCCTGAGACCCGTCCCCGAAACAGCACGAGGGGCTGCCCGGCAGCCCCTCGTCCCGTCCTTCCTGGGCTCCCCGGCTCAGGACGCCGCCCGCACCCCGCAGAACGCCTCGTAGTCCATCAGGCCGGTGATTGTCGGATGCTCCCCGCACAGGGCGCAGCCCGGGTCCTTCCGGAGCCGGATCTCCTTGAAGCGCATCTCCTGGGCGTCGTACGTCAGCAGCCGCCCGATGAGCGGCGTCCCGGTGCCGACGATGAGCTTGATCGCCTCGGTCGCCTGAATCACCCCCACGATGCCGGGCAGGACCCCCAGCACGCCGGCCTCTGCTCAGGTGGGGACCAGGCCCGGCGGGGGCGGCGACGGGAAGAGGCAGCGGTAGCAGGGCCCCTCCGTCGGGTGGAAGACGGCGGCCTGCCCCTCGAACTGGAAGATGGATCCGTAGACGAGCGGCTTGCCCGCCAGGTGGCACGCGTCGTTCACCAGGTACTTCGTGGGGAAGTTGTCGCTGCCGTCCAGGACCACGTCGTAGTCCCGGATGATGTCCATCACGTTCTTGGGGGTCAGCCGGACCTGGTAAGGGATGACCTCGACCTCGGGGTTGAGGCTCGCCAGCGTCTCCTTGGCGGAGTCCACTTTCGGCTTGCCCACGCTGCCCGTGGTGTGGAGGATCTGGCGCTGCAGGTTCGTGAGGTCCACCACGTCCGCGTCTACGATGCCGAGCGTCCCGGCTCCCGCCGCCGCCAGGTAAATCCCCGCCGGCGAGCCGAGGCCCCCCGCCCCGACCAGGAGGACCTTCGCGCTCATCAACTTCCGCTGCCCCGGTTCCCCGATCTGGGCCAGCATGAGGTGCCGGCTGTAGCGAGCGAGCTGCTCTTCCGTCATCTTCCGGTAGGCGACGGTCTTGTAGCCCGCCTCCTTCCACCGCTGGACCCCCCCCGTCAGATTCTTGACGTTGGTATACCCCAGGTCCTGGAGGGCCCTGGCGGCGAGGACGGAGCGGAGCCCGGTCTGGCAGTAGGTCACCACCTCGGTGCTCGGGTCCGGGATCAGGCTGGCGACGCGGAACTCCAGGAACCCCCGGCTGAGGGACAGGGCCCCGTCGATGTACCCGTCGCGGTACTCGTCCGGGTCGCGGACGTCCAGGAGGACCGGCGCCTCCCCGCGCTTCATCCGCTCGTGCAGGGCCTCCGCCGTGACCTCGGGCACGACCCGGCGGGCCTCGTGGATCAGCTCACGCACCGTCTTCGGCATCACACGCTTCCTCCGGCGGGATCGCGCGCTCGCCCGGCGCGAGGCGATCCCCCTTTTTGCCACGATACCAGATGCGCCGGGAAATTTCAACCGGCGCGGGCCGGCGGGAAGGCGTACTCCCGCACGGCGGCGCGGGACACGCCCTCGGCCACCAGGGCCGGGACATCCAGCGGCGCCTCCACCCGGCGGATCTCCTCCACCGTGCTCCGGACGACCGGATGCTTCGGCGTGAAGAGCGTGCAGCAGTCCTGGTCCGGGATGATAGAGGTCTCAAACGTCCCGATGGCCCGGGCGGCGGAGGCGATCTCATCCTTGTCCATCCCGATGAGGGGACGCAGGATCGGCAGGCCGACCGCGGCGTCGATGACCACCAGGTTCTCCAGGGTCTGCGAGGCCACCTGTCCCAGGCTCTCCCCGGTGGCCAGGGCCAGGGCGCCTTCCTTCTGGGCCACCTGCTCGGCGATCCGGGCCATGAGACGCCGGTAGATCACGACCCGGTACGGCGGCGGGACACCGAGGACCACCTCGCGCTGGATCTCCCCGAAGGGGACCAGGTAGAGGCGCGAGGCGTACTGGAAACGCGTGAGGCGCGCCACCAGGGCGTCCACCTTCTCCTGGGAGGTCTTATCCAGGAACGGGTGGGAGTGGAAGTGGACGAAGGTCACGGCGCAGCCCCGCTTCATCACCCGGTAGGCGGCGACCGGGGAGTCGATGCCCCCCGAGAGGAGCGCCACCACCCGACCGCCGACCCCGACCGGGAGCCCGCCGGGGCCGGGGATCTTCTCGAAGTACACGTACGCCTCGGCCGGGAGGACCTCCACGAAGACCGTGAGCTCGGGCCGGGTCAGGTCCACCTTGGCCCCCGTCAGGGTGCGGACGAAGGTCCCGAGGTGCTCGTTCACCTGCTGGGAAGTGAGGGGGAACTCCTTGAAGGCCCGCTTCGCCGTGATGCGGAAGGAGGCGAAGATCCGCCCCTCGAGGCCCTCCCGGGCCGCCCGCTCGAGGTCGGGCAGCCGCGGCGTGACGCGGATCGCGAGGGCGAAGTTCGCCACCCCGAAGACCTCCGCGACCCGGGCGCGGACGCCGGCCCAGTCGGCATCCCGGCGCAGCTTCAGGATCACCCGCCCCGACTGCTTGCGGATGCCGTGGACGCCGCACCCCCCGGTGGCCCGCCGGAGGTTCCCCATGAGCCGCCCGATGAAGAGGCCGCGGTTGCCCGCCTTGAGCGCGATCTCGTGATAGTGGACGACCACCACCCGCATGCCGCTCTCCTCACGCCTTCGGCGCGGGATGGGGCGCCATGAAGACGAGCACCACCAGCCGCCCGGGCCCGGGATTCACCACGCCGTGCGCGACCCCGGCCGGCGCCACACGGTGAAGCGGCCCCGGCCCTCGAGCACGAAGTAGACCTTGTCCTCCCCCCCGTGCACGTGCCCCTTCTGCACCTGCCCGGGCTCGAAGCAATACAGGTCGCAGAAGAAGCGCCGGGTCTCGAAGAGGCTGACCTTGGTCATCCGGTCGCCCGCGAAGGCCCGGAGCGCCGCCGCCCGCTTCACTTCCATCGGCTCCCCCTCAGCCGGCGACCACCCGGGAGGCCCGGACGGCCCCGCCGCAGTGGCTCACCATCGTCGCCGCCGTGAAGGCCACCGCCTCCTCCAGGCGGGCGGCGGCGAGGGTGGGCGGCGCGAAGACGACCAGGAGCACGCGGCGGGTCATCCCGGTCACGGCCGTCCGGACCGCGTCGGCATACGGGCTCCCGAAGGGTCCCGCGGCGTCGGCGAGGAGGATCTTTTCCTCCGCGTCCACGACCTTCCCGCCGATCGCGACCCAGCCCTCGCCCGCCTCCCCGATCCGGCAGGTGACCTCGCCCTCGATGCGGTCCGCGTCGTAGGCGCCCATCGGGAGGCGGAACGTGAGGGAGCCCAGGGTATTGGCGTCCACCGCCGCGCTCACCCGGGGGACGCCCTTTCCCTGGAGGACCCGGCGCATCAGCGCCTCGGCCGACGGCCGGTAGCGGCCGGGGTCGCTCCCGGCCGCCCGGAAGGCGGCCCGCATGGCCGCGATCTCGGGGAGCCGGGCGAGCCCCTCCAGGTCGGTCGCGCCCTTGAGCCGCTCCGCCGCGGCCTCGAGGGCGGCCGCGAGGACCGTGGCCTCGCCGGCGACGGCCAGCCCCTCCAGGAGGGCGATCCCCAGGGCGAAACCGGGCAGGCGCGCGAGGAGCGTCGGCCCCAGCCGGACCGCCGGCCCCATCAGGCTCCCTGCCCCCCGAGGTACCCCTCGGCCGACCGGAGCATGACCTCGAGGCCGACGGAGAGCGCCTCCTCGTCGAAGTCGAACCGGGGGCTGTGGTGGGGCGCGGTCAGCCCCCGGGCGGCATTCGCGGAGCCGACGAAGAAGTAGCAGCCGGGCACCCGGTGCAGGACGTACGCCATGTCCTCCGCGCCCATCCCGGGCGGATGCTCCACGACCCGCTCCGGGCCCACGACCGCCTCCGCGGCCGCGGCCACCAGGCGGACCAGCGCGGGGTCGTTCACCGTGACCGGGTAGCGCTGCTCCACCTCCACCTCCGCCGCGGTCCGGGTCGCCTCGGCGATCCCCGTGAGGAGGCGCCGGATCCGCCCGGGCAACTCCTCCCGGAGGGCCGGGTCCAAGGACCGGATCGTCCCCCCCAGCGTGACCTCCGCCGGGATGACGTTGAAGGCGTCCCCGCCGTGGATGCTGGCCACGGTGACCACCACCGGCTTGAGCGGGTCCACCTCCCGCGCCACGAGCCCCTGGAGCGCCAACACCATCTGGGCAGCCGCCACGACCGGGTCCACGGCGAGGTGGGGTCGCCCGGCGTGCCCGCCGCTCCCCCGGACAATGACCCGCAGCCGGTCCGCCGCCGCCATGATGGCGCCGGGCCGGACGCAGACCGTCCCCACCGGGTACTCGTTCCAGAGGTGCAGGGCAAAGGCGGCATCCACCGGGGGGTCCTCGAGGACGCCCGCCTGCAGCATCGGCAGCGCGCCCCCCGGCCCCTCCTCCGCCGGCTGGAACATGACCTTGACGGCGCCCGGGAGGCGGTCCCGCCGCGCCGCCAGGAGCCGTGCCGCCATGACCCCGATGGCGGTGTGCCCGTCGTGCCCTCAGGCGTGCATCACGCCCGCGGCGCGGGAGGCGTACGGCGCGCCGGTCGCCTCCTGGATCGGGAGCGCGTCCATGTCGGCCCGCAGGAGGACCGTCCGCCCCGGCCGCCCCCCGTGGATGGTGGCGACGACCCCGGTCCCGGCCACGCCGGTCCGGAGCGCGATCCCGGGGAGGCTCAGGTGCTCCGCCACGACCGCCGCGGTCCGCGTCTCGGCGAAGCCGAGCTCCGGCTCCTGGTGGAGGCGGCGCCGGAGCGCGACGAGGTCGGCCCGGACGGCGGCCACCTCCGGCGAGAGGCGGGGCGAGGGCTCGGGCACCGGGCGACTCCTCAACCCATCCGCGGGCGGGTCGGGCTTAGAAGAACTGGGTGAGGCGCTGGACGGCCTCGATCCGGGCCTTGAGGGCGTTGGCGGCGCGCGGCGGGTCGGGGGCCCCGGTCACCGTCCGGCCGACGATGAGGCGCTCCGGGCGGAACCGGAGGACCTGCGGCATCACGGCCGGCTCCAGGTCGGCCGCGATCGCGACGGGCCGGTCGGCCGCCTCGCGCACCGCCGCTACCGTCCCGAGGTCCAGGTCGGCCCGGCCCGCCTCCCGCCGCGCAACCTCGAGGAGGAAGGCGTCCGGCTTCGCGCGGGAGAGCCGCCGGGCCCGCTCCGCCGCCTCCGCCAGGCCCGTCAGGTCCACCAGGAGCCGCACCTGGTGCTCGTGGGCGGCGACGCGGAGGGTCCGGAGCGCGTCCACCGTGATGTCTCCATGGACCCGGAGGGCCTGGGCGCGCCCGGCGAGGCAGGCCAGAAATGCGGCGGCCCCCTCCGCCGTCGCCGGGGCCCTTAGGCAGATCGGCTTCCCGGGGTACCGGGCCCTGAGGGCCCCGGCCGCCTCCAAGACCTCCTCGCCGCCCGTCCCGGACAGGCCGAACCCGTCGGCGTAGTCGCGGAGGAGGTCGGCCAGATGGAGCGCCTCCCCCGGGGCCTCGGGCAGATCCACCTGGAGGAGGGTACCCGCCACTCCCTCACTCCCCCTGGCGCTCCAGCCAGCGCTCGGCGTCCATGGCCGCCATGCACCCCATGCCGGCGGCGGTGACCGCCTGGCGGTAGACGTGGTCCACCACGTCGCCGGCGGCGAAGACCCCCGGCACGCTGGTCATGGTCCCCTCGGTCACCTTCAGGTAGCCGAGCGCGTCCATCGCGAGCTGCCCCTTGAAGAGGGCCGTGTTCGGCGAGTGGCCGATGGCGATGAAGAGCCCGTCCACGTTCACCTCGGAGCGCTCGCCGCTGTCGGTCCGCTTGAGGCGCACGCCCCGGATCCCGTGGTCTTCCTTGCCGAGGATCTCCTCCACCGCGCTGTTCCACTGGAAGGTGATCCGGGGGTTCGTCTGGGCCCGCTCCGCCATGATCTTGGAGGCCCGCAGCCGGTCCCGCCGGTGGATGACGGTGACCTTCCTGGAGAGCTTGCTCAGGTACAGGGCCTCCTCCATCGCCGAGTCCCCGCCGCCCACCACCGCCACCTCCTGGTCCTTGAAGAAGTAGCCGTCGCAGGTGGCGCAGGTGGACACGCCGCGGCCCATGTACCGCTGCTCCGAGGGCAGGCCGAGGAGGTTCGGGGAGGCGCCGGTGGCGATGATGAGGGCCCGGCACCGGACCGGCCCCTCGTCGGTCTCGATGGTGAAGGGGCGCCGGGCGAGATCCACGCGCGTCGCCATCGCCGAGAGGACGCGGGTGCCGAACCGCTCCGCGTGCTTCCGCCAGGTCTCCATCAGCTCGGGCCCCATGATGCCGTCGGGGAAGCCGGGGTAGTTCTCCACCATGGTGGTGGTCGTGAGCTGACCCCCCGGCTGGGCGCCGGCGACCACCAGGGGAGCCAGGTTCCCGCGCGCGGCGTACAGGGCCGCCGTGAGCCCCGCCGGGCCCGAGCCCAGGATGCACAGCTTGACGTCCATGCCGATCTCCTCTCCGGGCGGCGCAGCCGCCCCCGGACGCCTCCCGCCCGGATGGCGGGACCGCCCGAGGGTTCTGATGCCGCACCCTGCCCCGGCGTGGCACGGGGGGCGCCTCCGGTAGTCTTCCGAATCGGCCGGGAATTGTCAAGGCGGCCAGCCGCGCCGGCCGCAGGTGCGCCGGGGGTTTGCGGGACGGGCGAAGCGCCCGGGCGGCGCCGTGGGGTGCGCCGCCCGGGCGCGAGGGGCTACGGCAGGAGGGTGCTGGCCAGGGCCGTCGGCGCCGCCGGCCCCAGGGCGGCCAGGAGGCGCGCCTCGAGGCTCTGGACCTCGGCCGCGCTCGCGGTGACGACCACCGGCGCCTGGCCTGGAAGGGTCCGGGTCAGGACGAGGGTCGCCCCCTCCGGCTCGGCCACGAGAGCCTCCGGCGCGGCGCCGGCCACCTCGAGCGTGCCGCTGACCCGGTCGCTCGCGTCTTCCTGCCGTAGGGTCAGGCGATCAACGAGGGTACCGTCCCGGAACCGCTCCACCGACATCTCGGTGGCCCCATCTCTGTGGCGAAGGGTCTGGACCACCCGGTCGGCCCCGACCTGGGCCGTCCGGATGACCGGCTCCTCCCCGCTCATCATCGGATTTTTCCCCTGCCAGAACTCAATGACGTTGAGCACCACGAAATCCACCAGTCCGGCGAGCCCGTAGACCGGGACGATCACGAACAGCCAGGTGACAGCGCTGCGAACGTACCGGTCCTTCACGCTCGCGTTCGCGTCGTACACGTTCCGCACCAGCTGGAAGCGCCCGAAGCAGGAGGTCGTCAGCGGGACGACCGCCAAAAGCAGTACCACCGCCACCCACCGGATCGCTGTTTTGCGGTACATTCGCTGCCTCCTCTGTGGATGTAAAGGCCTCCCCACCAGGCGCCGGCCGGGCCCGTCCCCCACGCTCCAGGCCCGGCGACCCTGTCCCGCTTGACTGCTGAAAGGGTCATGCGAGGACCGCGCCACCGGGCTCACCAGCCCTGGCAGGCCGGGGCAACATTACCGCGCATGCCGCAGCACGAGCAATGCTTTTTCCAAGTCCGTGCCGTGCGTGAAACCTCAGGGTCGCTCCGTGCCCCGTTGCGCCGATCGTTTAGCCGGGGGCGGCCCATCCCGCGGCCCGCCCGACGGCCCGCCGCCACCCGGCGTAGAGGGCGTTCCGCTCCCGCTCCTCCATCCGGGGCTCGAAGCGTCGGTCCACCCTCCAGTTCCGCCCGATCTCCTCCAGGCCGCCCCAGTAGCCCACAGCCAACCCGGCCAGGTAGGCCGCGCCCAGGGCGGTCGTCTCGGTCACGCGGGGGCGGATGACCGGCCGGTCCAGGATGTCGGCCTGCAATTGCATCAGGAAGTCGTTCCGGGCCGCCCCTCCGTCCACCTTCAGCTCGGCCATCCGGATCCCGGCGTCCTGCTCCGCCGCTTCCACCACCTCCCGGCTCTGGTAGGCGATGGCCTCCAGGGCGGCGCGGATGAGGTGGGCGCGCGTCGTTCCCCTGGTGAGGCCCAGGATGGCGCCCCGCGCGTAGGGGTCCCAGTGGGGCGCCCCCAGCCCCACGAAGGCGGGGACGAAGTAGACGCCCCCCGTATCGGGCACCCCTGCCGCGTGGCGCTCCGAGTCCGCCGAGTCCTCGATGAGCCGGAGGCCATCCCGCAGCCATTGGATCGCGGCGCCGGTGACGAAGATGCTCCCCTCCAGGGCGTAGGCCGGCGTCTCCCCCACCGTGGCCGCCATTGTGGTGAGCAGGCCGTGCCGCGACGGCGCCGGCTTCTCCCCCGTGTGGACGAGGAGGAAGGACCCGGTCCCGTACGTGTTTTTGGCGAGACCGGACGCGAAGCAGGCCTGGCCGAAGAGGGCCGCCTGCTGGTCCCCGGCCGCGCCAGCCACCGGGATCCGTGCCCCCAGCAGGTCGGCGGGCGTCTTCCCGTACACCGCGCTCGAGGGCCGGACGTCCGGGAGGGCCCGGCGCGGGACCTCCAGGAGGGCCAGCAGGTCCTCGTCCCACGCCCGGGTGTGCAGGTTGAAGAGCATCGTCCGGGAGGCGTTGGTGGGGTCGGTCACGTGCACCGTCCCCCCGGTCAGCCGAAAGATGAGCCAGGAGTCGATCGTCCCGGCGCAGGCCTCCCCCCGCCGCGCCTTCTCCCGGAGGCCGGGGGTGTGCTCGAGGAGCCAGGCCACCTTGGTCCCGGAGAAGTAGGCGTCCAGGACCAAACCGGTCCGCTCGCGGACCGCCGCCTCGTGGCCCGCCGCCTTCAGGCGCTCGCACATCCCGGCGGTCCGCCGGCACTGCCAGACAATCGCCCGGGTCAGAGGCTGCCCCGTCCGGCGGTCCCAGAACAGGACCGTCTCCCGCTGGTTCGTGATGCCGATGGCCGCCACGGCGGCAGCCGGCAGCGCGCAGCGCTGCAGCGCTTCCCGCGCCACGCCGAGCTGGGTCTCCCAGATCTCCTGGGCGTCGTGCTCCACCCAGCCGGGCTGGGGGTAGTGCTGGGCGAACTCTCGCTGGGCGAGGCCGAGGACCTGGCCCTCCCGGTCGAAGCAGATCGCGCGGCAGGAGGTGGTCCCCTGGTCCAGCGCCAGGATGACCGGTTCGCGCATGCGCCCCGCGCCTCCCTCGGGCCGGCCGCCTACTTCTCGGCCTCGATGAGCCCCTTCACGAACCAGCGCTGCATGAACAGGATCACTGCCACCGGCGGCAGCATCGCCAGGATGGTGGTCGCCATGATGATTTGCCAGTCGGTCTGGGCATCGCCGGTGCCGATCATCTTTACGATGCCGATGACGATCGTCTCCATGCTGCGGCTCGACGTAATCAGCAGCGGCCAGAGGTACTGGTTCCACCCGTAGATGAACAGGATCACAAACAGCGCCGCGATGTTGGTGCGCGAGAGGGGGATCACCACAGACCAGAAGAAGCGCAGCGCCCCCGCGCCGTCGATCTTCGCCGCCTCGACCAGCTCGTCCGGGATCGTGAGAAAGACCTGTCGGAAGAGCAGTGTCGCCGTGGCGGACGCGATGAGGGGAATAATCAGTCCGGTGAAGCTGTCGACCATGCCGAGATCCGCCACCACCTTGTAGGTCGGGATGATCCGCACCTCCACGGGGAGCATGAGGGTGATGAAGATCATCCAGAAGAAGAACATCCGGAGCGGGAAGACGAAGAAGGCCACCGCGTACGCCGAGATCACCGAGATCGCGATCTTGCCGAAGGTGATGCCGAGCGCCATGACGAGGCTATTGAACATCAGGGCCTGCACGGGGATCGACTTGACGCGTTCCGCTGACCCGCGAGTCCAGGCCTGCCAGTAGTTGTCCAGACCGTGCGGCCCGGGAACCAGCGGCATCTCGCCCCGGGCGATGATCCCTGCGTCGTGTGTCGAGCCGATCAGCGCCAGGTAGATCGGAAACGCGAAACTGGCGACGCCGACGACAAGGATGAAATGCGGGAGCCACTGGGTGGGGCGCTGGCGGGTCGCCATCAATAATGGACCTTGCGCTCGATGTAGCGGAACTGGATCGCGGTCAGGGTGACGACCACGAGCATCAGGATCATCGACTGCGCCGAGGATCCGCCCAGGTCGAGGTTGATGACGCCATCGGTGTAGACCTTGTAAATCAGCGTCTCCGTCGCCTTGCCCGGCCCGCCGCCGGTCAGCGCGTGGATCACGCCAAAGGTGTCAAAGAATGCGTAGACCACATTGACCACGAGGAGGAAAAACGTGGTAGGCGAGATCAAGGGGAACGCGATGCTCCAGAAGCGCCGTGCCGGGCCGGTATCCAGGGAGGCCGCTTCAATGACGGAGGGGGGGATGGCTTGCAGGCCCGCAAGGAAGAACAGGAAGTTGTAGCTCACCTGCTTCCAGGATGCGGCGAGGATGACCAGGAGGAGCGCCTGGTTGCCGTTAAGCTTATAGTCCCACGCGATGCCGAGGTAGCGCAGGCGGCGGCCGAGCAGGCCGATCGAGGGATGGAAGATGAACAGCCACAGGCTCGCAGCCACCGCGGGGGCAACAGCGTAAGGCCAGGTCAGGAGCGTCTTATACGTCGTGGCGCCGCGGATCCGCATGTCCGCCACCACCGCGAACAGGAGAGCGGCGCCCATCGAGAGCGCCGTCACCGCCGTCGAGAAGATGAGCGTGACGCGGACCGACCCGAGGTAGAGCGGGTCCGTCAACACCACGCGAAAATTCTCGAGCCACACAAATTGCGTGCGGAGGCCAAACGGGTCCTGGAGAAGGACTGACTGGTAGATCGCCTGGCCGGCCGGCCATAAGAAGAAGACAAGCGTCACCGCGACTTGCGGCGCCAGGAGGAGGTAGGGCAAGACCTTGTTGTGGAAGATCGCGCGCCTACGCATCCGGTGCTCGGCGGCTCCGCGGGATCCCCTCTGACCAGGACGGCCCGCGGCGGTCCACCCTGGGAGCGCCAACGCCGGCGTCCCAGGGTGGAGGCCCACGGGTGCCCTGGCAGGCCGTTACGGGCGGTTGGCTCGCTCGAAGTTGCGCAGCACGGTGTTCCCGCGTTGGACGGCGCTGTCCAGCGCCTGCTGGGCCGTTTGCTGGCCCTGGAACGCCTTCTCAAGTTCTTCATAGATGACGGTGCGGATCTCCGGCATATTGCCGAGCCGCAGGCCCCGCGAGTTCTCCGTAGGCTCTGTCCGCGTCAACTGACGGTAGGGAATATCCGCGCCCGGGTTCTGCTTGTAATAGCCCGAGGCCTGAACCCGCTCGAACCCGCCCATCGTGATCGGCAGGAACCCGGTGTCGGTATGCCACTTCGCCACCACCTCCGGCCGGCTGATGAACCGGAAGAACTCCGCCACGGCGCGATACTCCTCCGCCGTCCGGCGCGGCGCGGTCATCACCCAGAAGCTGGCGCCGCCGATGATGGAATTCCTCGGTGCGCCCGGCGCGCCTTCATAGTACGGCAGCATCGCGACACCCCAGTCGAACTTCGCCTCGCGGATCACGCGAGCGCGATAGCCAGACGAGGTGTGGATAATGGCACACTCCCCCGACACAAACAGCGCCTCAGGCGAGGTGTCACGCCCGCCGTACTTGTAGGACCCCTCCTTCTGCATGTCGATCAGCATCTGGACATGCCGGACGTGGAGGGGGCTGTTGATCAGAAGCTCGGCGTCCATGCCGTCCATGCCGTTGGCCCGCGTGGCAAGCGACACATTGTGGATGGCGCTGAACTGCTCGAATTGCGTCCAGGTCCCCCACGCCGCAGTAAATCCGCACGGACTCGCATTGGCCGCGCGGATCTTCCGCGCCGCGTCCCGCAGCTCGGTCCAGGTCCTGGGCGGACTGTTGGGATCCAGACCCGCCCGGCGGAACGCGTCCTTGTTGTACCACATGACGGCTGTCGAACTGTTGAACGGCATCGACAGCATCCGGCCGTCCGATGTGCTGTAGTACCCGCGCACCGCCGGGACGTACACATTGGGATCGAAGGGGACGCCGGCTTCGCGCATCAGCTCATGGACCGGTTTGATCGCCCCCCGGGCGGCCATCATCGTGGCCGTACCGACCTCGAACATCTGGACGATGTGCGGCGCGTTGCCGGCGCGAAAAGCGGCGATCGCGGCCACCATGGTCTCCGGATAGCTTCCCTTGAAGGAGGCGTTCACCCGGTACTTCGTCTGGGAAGCGTTGAAGTCGGCGGCGATCTGGTCGAGCATTCCGCCGAGGGGCTGGGTGAGCCCGTACCAGAAGGTGATTTCCGTCACGGCCTGGGCCGGAGCGGGGGAGAGCCCGGCGGCGACCCAGAGGCCGGTGAGCCCCGCGAATAGCCAACGCGCGCGTCTCATTCTTCGCATCCTTGCCCTCCTCCCCCATGTGGGGAACGCCTGCCTCGGATCCTCCACAGCAGGTCCGCCGGTCCCCCTGGCCTGCCCCTGGTGCCAACCGGGCGCCGCTTGCGGCGCCCTGCGCCCCGGATCAGAGCGGGAGCTGGCGGCCGACCTTCCCCTCTAAGGCCCTCCGGTAGACGATCGCGGCGACCGCCATGTCCTCCAGGGCGAGCCCCTGCGACTCGAAGAGGGTGACGTCCCCGGCGCGCTCCCGGCCCGGGATCTTCCCGGCCACCACCTCTCCCAGCTCGTGGACCTGGTCCCACGAGAGGAGCCCGCGGCTGACCGGCCCGATGAGATCCCCGCACTCGATCCGGGCCTGCTCCTTGCTGTCCACCACGATGAGGCGGGCCGCCGTCACCGTCGCCTCGTCGATCTCCTGCTTCTCGGCGAAGTTGGAACCCGCCGCGTTGACGTGGCTCCCCCCCGCCAGCCACCGGCCGTCGAAGACGGGGGTCTTGGCCGTGGTGATGGTGACGACGATGTCCGCCCCCTCGACCACGGTCCCGGGCTCCGAGGCCGGCCGGACAAGCACTCCGAGCGCCGCTTCCATCTCCCGGGAGAAGGCCGCGCGGCGCGCGGGATCCCGCCCGTACGCCCGGACTTCCCGCACCCGCCGCACCGCACAGATGGCCTCGAGCTGCGAGCGGGCCTGCCATCCGGTCCCGAAGATCCCCACGATCGAGGCATCCGGCCGGGCCAGGTACTTGGTGG
>JACPAU010000271.1 GCA_016180705.1 Candidatus Methylomirabilota bacterium | reverse complement strand
CCCATCGCCACCACCCTACCCCCACCCTACGCTTCCCGGAAGACGACCTTGCGCACCTCCACCCGGTCGAGCCCGCTGTGCCCCTTCCCCGCCGCCTCCCCCAGGGCCTGCACGTCCACCAGGAGCGAAGCCACGAAGACGGTCGGGGCCTCGCTCGCGTCCCCTTCGGCCTCCAGGGGCTCCTCCCAGAACTCGTGCTCCTCCGGCAGAACGCTGTCGGTGTCCTCGTCGAGAACCGGCGCCCGGTAGTACTTGATGGCAGCCATGCTCTTCGGCCTGTCCTCCCGCGCGTTCGCCCTCGGGCCGCCCTCGCGCGCCGCTCCGCGCTGAAGCGGGGCGAGTGAGGTTTTGCGCCACTATACACACGACCCAAGTCAAGTCAAGCGCAAAGCCGGCCCTTGCGCTCGTTCCTCCCTCAGCGCTCCGGGACCGCGGGCCTCCCTCAGCGCTCCGGGACCGCGGGACTCATTTTCCCTGCGGGCCCGTCGTGGGCGTAGCGGACGACCTTGCTGCGGTCCACGTAGAAATGGCGCCCACGCCCGTTGCTGGGAATCGCCCAGCCCTCCCATCCGGGCGCCTCACCAGCGACGGGCGGCGGGGCCACCTCCCCACCGGAAGGAGGAACGTCCGGCTCGACCGGCGGAAGCTGCGGCGCGGGGGCGTCTGCTTCCGTCGTGTCCGTCGCCTTCCCGTCCTTGCCGTCTTTCCCCTTCTTCGGCTCCTTCCCCCACGCGAGCCCCAGGGGATTCAGCCGGCCCGCCCACGAGGACTCCGCCGGGGCCTCGACCAGACGCTCGCCGTCTCCCCCGGGCGCACCCGCCACGGCCACGGCGATTCCGAAGTCGTAGCCGATCTGCCCCGAGCGGATCCGGCCCAAAAACCCGGCCTCGACCAGCTCCTCGATGGAGGCGGCATACCGGTCCTGCGTCGCGAAGAACGCCTCCTGCGCCGTGGGCCACTGTCGCAGGTACGCCACCGCCGCCGTCTCCCGCGCCCGCTGCAGCGCCCCGACGTAGGCCGGCAGGCCTATCGCGGCCACGGCCGCCAGCAGGAGCAGGGCCACGAGCAGTTCGGGCACGCTGAAGCCTGCCCGCGAATGCGGGCCGGCCGGAGGCCGTCGGGGCCGCCTCATGCGGCGGGCCGCGCCTCGCCTTCGCGCCGCAGCGCCTCCAGCTCGTCCCGCACCTGGGCGAGCAGGCGGTCCGTCTGCGGATCCGCGGCTGCCCGCCCCTGGAGGTGCCGGCGCAGAGCCTCCGCGGCCTTCGCCACGCCCTCGCGCCGCCCCTCGAGGCGGGTCCAGCGCTCCTCCAGGCTCGCCCCGAGCTCGTTGACGGAACTCTCCAGTTCCCGGAACCGGTCGCTCCGCCGGAGGCGCATGCGGAGCCCGAACTGCCCGCGCGCGTATCCCCGGAGCATCTCCTGGAGGCGGAAGAGGGGCCCGGCCGTCCGGTGCGCGCCCAGGACCGCATGGACCCCGACCAGCAGGGCGATGATCAGGATGCTGGGCCAGACCCTCGCGTGCAGGCGGAGGACCTGCTGGGCGATTTCCAGCTGCTCCCGGAAGTCCACGGCGGCGCTGAACTCCCACTCCAACGGGAAGAAGATCAGGAAGCCGAGGAGCATGGAGTACGCGAGGATATAGACGATGACGGTGAGGGCGCTCGTGAGTTGATAGGCCGGGTGGATGAGGAAGTTTCGCCGCCGGAACCAGCGCCTGGTCATCCTGGGGCTCCCTGGACCCTCACCAGCGATCGGGGGTGGGGCGAAACGACGCCGACGAGGCAGGGGGAGCAATTCGCATGCCAGGGCAGGAATATCAAGGACTTCTACGGTCAGGCCCGGGCAGGGCGGCGCCGGCGCCGGTCGGCCGCCATGCGCCACTCGTAGACGATCGGGCTCGCCACAAACCAGGAGGAGTAGGTCCCCACGATGATGCCGACGAAGAGGGCGAAGGCGAAATCCCGGAGGACCCCCCCTCCAACGAGGAGCAGGGCGAGCACGGCCAACAGGGTGGTGAGCGCGGTCATCAGGGTGCGCGCGAGCATCTGGTTGATGCTGGCGTTCATCGTCTCGGCCAGCGTCTCCCGGCGCCGGGCCCGGAGGTTCTCCCGGATCCGGTCGTAGATGACCACCGTGTCGGTGAGCGAGTAGCCGGCCAACGTGAGCAGCGCGGTGACCACCAGGAGGGTGATCTCGATGTCCAACAGGTAGGCGATCCCCAGCACCGCCAGGACGTCGTGGAAGGTGGCGACCGTGGCGGCGATGCCGAACCGGAACTCGAAGCGCCAGGCGATGTAGGCGACGATCCCCACCAGCGAGATCAGGACGGCCCACAGCGCGGCCTTCCGCAGTTCCCGCCCGATGACCGGCCCCACCTCGTTCGAGCCCTCCACCTCGAGGGGATTTTGCGGGAAGGCCGCGCGGAGCGCCTCCTCCACCGCGCGGGCGGTCCCGGCCGCCGTCTCCTCCTTGGCCTTCAGGCGGACCAGCACCCGGCGCCCCTCGACGAACTGCTGCAGGTCCGCCTCCGCAAACCCGCCC
>JACPAU010000201.1 GCA_016180705.1 Candidatus Methylomirabilota bacterium | reverse complement strand
GGGCCGCCTGCGCAAGAGCGTGACCAAGGACGGGCAGACGATGGACCAGATGCTCTACGCCGTCGTCCGGGAGGAGGCCCCCCTCGGGGGAGCGGTAGGCGCATGAGCCGGCGCGAACTGAAGACCATCGGGATCGTCGTCAAGCCGCACAAGACGGAGGCGCGGGACGTCCTGCGCCAGCTCATCCCCTGGCTGAAGGCGCGGGGGCGGGTGATCCTCCTCGACCAGGATACGGCAGCCCTGGCAGAGGCGCCCGAGGTCGGAATCCCCAAGCCCGATCTCCCGGCTCGGGTGGACTTCCTCATCGTGCTGGGGGGGGACGGGACGCTGCTGTCCGTGGCCCGCCTCGTGGCCGGCCGGGACGTCCCGATCCTCGGAGTGAACCTGGGGGGCCTCGGGTTTTTGACCGAGATCACCCTCGAGGAGCTCTTCCCGCTCCTCGGGGATATCCTCGGGGGGGAACTGCGGCTCAGCCACCGGATGATGCTTCAGGTGCACGTCCACCGGGAGGGGGCGCGGGTCGCCGAATACACCGTGTTGAACGATGCGGTGATCAACAAGGGGGCGATGTCCCGCATCGTGGACCTGGAAACCTACATGGACGGCGAGTACGTCACCACCTACCGGGCGGACGGCCTCATCCTCTCGACCCCCACCGGCTCCACGGCCTACGGCCTCTCCGCCGGTGGGCCCATCGTCCACCCCGCCCTCGACGCGCTCGTGTTGATCCCGATCTGCCCCCACACGCTCACCAACCGGCCCGCAGTCCTCCCGGCCGGGGCGAAGGTGGAGGTGGTGCAGGGCTCGGAGGGCGAGGACGTCTTCCTCACCCTGGACGGCCAGGTGGGCTTCTCTCTCCGGTACCGGGACGTGGTCGAGGTCCGTCGGGCCCAGCAGCGGATCGCGCTCGTCGCGTCCCCGAAGAAGTCGTACTACCAGGTCCTGCGCACGAAACTGAAGTGGGGCGAGCGGTAAAGGGATGCTCCGCGAGCTGCACATCCGGAATATCGCGCTGGTGGAGGAGGTCCGGGCCGAGTTCGGCCCCGGCCTCACGGCGCTCACGGGGGAGACCGGGGCGGGGAAGTCCATCGTCATTGACGCGCTGACGTTGGCCCTGGGGGCCCGGAGCGACCCGGACCTGATCCGGACCGGCGCGGCGGAGGCGGCGGTGGAGGCCGCCTTCGACGTCTCGGGCATCCCGGCCGTGGCCGCGGCGCTCGCCGAGGCGGGGCTCACTCTGCCCGAGGACGGCCTGCTGATCCTCCGCCGGCTCCTGCCGCGCGAGGGGAAGGGGCGCGCCTACGTGAACGCCCAGATGGTCCCGGCGGGAACGCTCCGGGCGCTGGGGGAGTGCCTCGTGGACATCCACGGGCAGCACCAGGGTCGGCTCCTCCTCAGCGCGCGCCGGCAGCTGGAGCTGCTCGACGCCTTCGGCGGGACGGCGGAGGAGGCGGCGGCCTTCCGGGAGCAGTTCCTCGCATGGGAGACCGTCCGGCGCGAGCAGGCGGCGCTTGAGGGCGGCGCGCGCGAGCAGGCGGCCCGGCGGGACTTCCTGGCGTTCCAGGTCAAGGAGATTGACGCCGCCCGCCTGGAGGCGGGGGAGGAGGAGCGGCTGCAGGCCGAGCGGCTGATCCTGGCCAATGCGGAGCGGCTCTTCGCGCTGGTGGAGGAGGCCTACGGCCTGCTCGAGGGGGAGGAGGGGGCGCTCCTGGCGGGCCTCAAGGGAGCGGCGGGCCGCCTGGCCGAAGCCGCCCGCTTCGACCCCGATCTCAAGCCGCTCCAGGAGTCCTGCGCCCAGGCCGAAACGCTCCTGAAGGACGTGGCGGACGAGGTCCGCCGGTACCGATCCAAGGTGGACTTCGACCCCGGGCGCCTGGAAACGATCGAGACCCGGCTGCATGCCATCGAGCGCCTGAAGCGAAAGTACGGGGGGAGCGTCGCCGCAATCCTTCAGGTCCGGGCGGCGGCGGCGGCCGACCTGGCGACGATCGAGGAGGCGCCGGAGCGCTTGAAGGCCCTGGCCGCCGAGGAGGCGCGGCGCTTCGCCGACCTTTTGGAGCAGGGCCGCCGCCTCTCCCGCCGGCGCCAGGGGGCGGCGGCGCGGCTGCGCGACGGCGTCCTCGCGGAGCTGCGCGAGCTCGGGATGCCGAAGGCGACCTTCGAGGTGCGTTTCCACCGGGGGCCGGTCGAGGAAGGGAAGCCCGTGCCGGTGCGGCCGACCGGGCTCGAGGAGGCGGAGTTTCTCCTCAGCGTGAACCCCGGTGAGGAGCTCCGCCCGCTCGCCAAGGTGGCGTCGGGCGGGGAACTGTCCCGGATCATGCTCGCCCTGAAGGGGATGCTCGCGGAGGCCGACGAGACGCCGACCCTCATCTTCGACGAGGTGGACAGCGGGATCGGGGGCGGGATGGCGGAGGTGGTGGGGCGGAAGCTGGCGGCCGTCGGGGCGAGGCGCCAGGTCCTGTGCGTCACGCACCTGGCGCAGATCGCGGCGATGGCCGACGCCCACCACCAGGTCGAAAAGCGGACGCGCGGCGGGCGGACCGAGACCGAACTCTCCCGCCTCGAGGGGGAGTATCGGGTCGCCGAACTCGCCCGGATGCTCGGGGCCGCCGGCGACTCGGATCTGCCGCGGAAGCACGCGGCGGCGATCCTGGAGCGGGCGGGCCGCCTGCGGAAGGCCGGGCGCCGCGGGGGGCGGTGATGACCCTCCGGGCGCAGCCCCTCGCCTGGTGCATGGCGCTCTCCGGGCTGCTACACGCCGCCTTCCTGGCCTTCCTCCAGTTCGCGCCCCCCGCCGGTCCGCTGCCGGACCTGGCTCCCCTCCGGGTCCGCTTCGTGGAGCCGCCGGCTGGCCCCCTCGTGGATCAGCCGCCCCCGCCCCGGCCGGAGTCGCCTCCCGCGGGTGCGAGGGCGATCGCGCGGTCGAGCAGCCGGGCGAGGGCGCCTGGCCCGGGAAGCGGCCCCGTCGGCTCGGCGGAGAGTCGCGGCACGCCCCGCCTGCCCACGAGTCCGGTCCCGGCGCTCCCGGAGCCCGGCTCGGCGCCTCGCGCGCTCGAATCCCGGCGCGCTCCGGAGCCGTCTTCCCCGCCTGTCCCCCTCGCCCCGCCCGAGGCAGCGGCTCCGCCCGTGACCGCGGGCCGTCCGGAGGCGCCGCCGTCGGCGCCCCGGCGCCCCGCACAGGCCCCGACACCCCCGCCTGGCGCCGCGCCCTCCGCGCCCGGGCGCTCGCTTCGAGCGCAGCTCGCAGAGCTCAGCAGGCGCGCCCTCCTCACCCCCGTCCCGGGGCCCTACGATGCCGGGCGGGAAGGGGAGGGGAGCGGCCGGGAGGCCACCGTCACGCTGGAGTCCCGCGCGCACGAGTACGCGGCCTACCTGGAGCAGGTCCAGCGACGGATCGAGCGGGAGTGGCGGTACCCCCGGCTGGCTCAGGAGCGGGGCCTCACGGGGAAACTGGTCATCGAGTTCGCCATCCGGCAGGACGGGCGCCTCGCCCGCCTGCGTCTGGCGGATTCCTCCGGCATCTCCATCCTGGACGATGCCGCCGTGGAGGCGGTCCGCCGGGCCGCCCCCTATGCCGCGCTCCCGGACAACATGGGGCTGGACCGTCTCAACATCGTGGCGTCGTTCGAGTACCTGGGTGCCGCGGTCCGGCTTCCGGGCGGCTCCTAAGTGGGTCTGGCCCTTCCGCTGTTCCTCCGCCTCAGGCTTCTCCTGAAGGGGGTAGGCCGCCGGTACGGCCTCCTGCCCCCGCCGCGCATTCCGGTTCCCCCGGGGCCTCTTTCCCTCCCGGGTCAGCGGGCGGCGGTCCGCGTCCTGCGCGATCCGCGCGGCGTGCCGACGATCGAAGCGAAGGAGCCCGCAGACCTCTTTCTCGCCCTCGGCTACGTCGTCGCCTCCGAGCGCCTCTTCCAGATGGACCTGTACCGGCGCGTCGCCTGCGGGCGCCTCGCGGAGATCCTGGGCTCCGGGCAAGGCGCGGTGGGGGCCCGGGACCTGCCGCTGCCCGGGGAGGTCTTCCTCCGGATGGACCTCCTGCACCGCGCGCTCGGGATGGAGGCGGTCGCGCGGTCCGAGGCGGCGGAGGCCTCGGCCGAGGCGCAGGACGCGCTGGGAGCGTATGCCGCGGGCGTCAATGCCTACCTGGAGGCGCTCGCGGCGCGTCGCGCCTGGGCCCTCGAGTTCGCCCTGCTGGGCTACCGGCCCGAGCCGTGGCAGCCGGCGGACTCGCTCGCCGTGGCGCGTCTGGTCGCCTGGCAGCTCAGCATCGCGCTCCGCGCCGAGCTGGTTCTCGGCGAGATCGCGCTCCTGCGCGAGGGACCTCCGCTCCTTTCCTCGTCGCCGGCCTGGGGGCCGGCGGTCACCGGGCCCGCGCCGGGGCGCCTCCCGGCGCCGGGCGCCCCGCTCAGCGGGTTCGGCTGGGCGAGCGGCTTCTCCGGCAGCAATGCGTGGGTCGTGGCGGGTGCGCGCAGCGGCAGCCGCAAGCCGCTGCTGGCGAGCGATCCTCACCTGCTGTTCGGCCTGCCCGGCATCTGGATCCCCGTCTGCCTCCGGGGCGGGCCCTACCGGGTCGCGGGAGTGTCTCTCCCCGGCGTACCGGGGGTCGTCATCGGCCGGACGCCCTCCGTCGCCTGGGGGATGACGGCGGTGCTCCCGGACGACGTGGACCTGTTCCGGGAGCACCTCGCCCCCGGTCCCCCCGTCGCCGCACGGCGGGGAGACGCCTGGGAGCCCGTCGAGGTCGAACAGGTCGCGGTCCGCGTGCGCGGCGAGGCGGAGCCCCGGCGGGTCACGCTCCGCTTCGTCCGCCGGTTCCCGGGGCGCTGCCCGCTCATCTCGGACCTCCTCGAGACCGGCCCGCTGGGCCCCCTCTCCCTCGCGTGGACCGGCGCCGCGCCGACCCGCAGCCTGGACGCGCTCCTCGCCGTCAACCGCGCCGCCGATCTGGCCGCGGTCCGCGAGGCGCTCCCCGCCTTCGCCTTGGCGCCGCAGAATGTCCTGGTCGCCGACGCCGCAGGGAACATCGGCGCCTTCGTCGCCGGGCGCTTCCCGAAGCGCACCCGGCCGGGCGACGGCCCGCTTCCCCTGGACGGCGCCGACCCCGCCACGGCCTGGCAGGGGTTCCTCCCGTTCGAGGAACTGCCGCACGTCGTCAACCCGCCCTCGGGCCTGCTGGTCAGCGCCAACAACCGGGCGAGCGAAGACGGACCGTACCTCACGACGCTCTGGGAGCCGCCCTACCGCGCCAGCCGGATCCTCGGGGTCCTCGGGGAGATGCCCGTCATCCGGCCCGACGCCTGCCGCCGGCTCCAGACGGACACGGTCTCGCTCCAGGCGCTCCTCATCGTCGCGCGGTGTCTCGGCCCGCACCGGGAGGCGCTGACGGGCCGCGCGCGCGAGGCCGCCGACCGCCTGGCCGCGTGGGACGGGCGCGTCCTGCGGGAGAGCGGCATGGCCGCGCTCTTTCATGCCTGGTACCGGCGTCTCCGGGAGCGGCTCCTGGGGGCGCCCCTCGAGGCGCTGCGGCCCGGCCTGGCGGCGCGCCTCTTCGCGGTGAACCACCTCCCGGCCGCCCTGCTGGATGCATTGCTATTGGAGAGAAAGGCGCCCGGCCTTCCCGGACCGTCCCCGTCGCTCGTGCAGGAGACGCTCGAGGAAGCGCTCGCCTTTCTCAGAGAGAAGATGGGTCCGGACCCGGCGACCTGGCGGTGGGGACGACTGCATCGCCTCACGCTGCGGCATCCCCTCGCGTCCGGAGAGGGGCGGGTGGGCCGCCTCCTCGCGTCGCTCTTCGCCCTCAACCGGGGACCGGTCGAGATGGGAGGGGACGGCATGACCGTGAACATGAGCGCCTACCTGTTCCATGCCCCCTTCGAGGCCATCGCGGGGCCCTCCTACCGCCAGGTGGTGGACCTGGGCGACCCCGAAGCAGGGGGCTGGGTGATCCCCGGGGGCGTCTCGGGCGATCCCGCGTCCCCGCACTACGCCGACCAGTTCGAGGCCTGGCGCGCCGGCATGCTCTTCCCCATGCCCGTGCCCTGAGCGCACCGTGGGCCGGCGCGGCCCTCGCGGAGGTGCCGGCGGGCATTCCTTTTGACTGCCCCGGCGGTGCGTGCTATAAGGCGGGCGAGATGCGGCGCGCGCCGTGGCGGAGGGCGCGGGCAGCGCGAGGGGAGAGGCGACGCGGTGTGGGAGGGCCAGGGCTCACGCTCGCGGTCAGTTTCCTCACCCTGGCGGTCGTCTACGGCCTCTCCTACACCTTTCCCGTCTTCTACGTGGCCCTGCTCTCCGAGTTCGGCTACCGTCGCGGGCCGACCGCTGCGATCTATTCCCTCCACATGCTGGTGGGCGGCGTCATCTCTCCGCTGATCGGCATCTGGATGGATCGCTGGGGCCCCCGGCGGCTCCTGCCGGCGGGGGCCGTCCTGATCGCGGGTGGGCTCGCCCTCAGCGCCTCGGCGCGGGACCTGACGGGCCTCGCCCTCACCTTCGGGCTGCTGGTTGCCGTCGGGGTGGCCTGCGTCGGGAATGTCCCCCAGTCGGCCGTCCTGGCCCAGGCGTTCCTGCGGGGCCGCGGGGCGGCCATCGGCATGGCCTTCGCCGGGATCGGTCTCGGGATCCTCGTCCTGAGTCCGCTCGCCCAGGCCCTCATCACGGCCTTCACCTGGCGCGGCGCCTTCCTGGCCCTGGCGGCCCTCGCGGCGGCGTTCCTGCTCCCCCTCACAACGGTCCTTCTGCCGCGGCCGGCCCGCCTCCCGCTCGCCGCCGAGGCGCCGGGAGCGGGCGTCGCCGGCGTCGGGGAGTGGACGCTGCGGGAGGCCCTCCGGACCCGCACGCTCTGGTACCTGCTGCTGGTCTTCTTCCTGACGCCGGTCGGGATGTTCGCCGTCACGACGCACCAGGTCGTCTTCGCGGTGGATCGGGGCTACGGGCACCTGATGGCGGTGACGATCTTCGGCCTGGTGGGGGCGCTCTCCTCGGTCGGGCGCTTCGCCTTCGGCGCCCTCTCGGACCGCTTCGGCCGGGCGGCCACCGGAGTACTCAGTTACGGGTTCACGGCGGTGGGGATCCTGGCCCTGCTCTTCGCCGAGGGCCCGCCGCTCCTCTGGCCCCTCTATGCGTACGCTTTCTTCTTTGGTTTGAGTTTCGGGGCCCGGGGTCCGATCATCTCGGCGATGACGGCTGAACTGTACCGCGGACGCTCCTACGGGACCATTCTGGGGGTGATCACGGTCGGCCAGGGGCTCGGGATGGCCCTGGGGCCGTATCTCGCCGGGGCGGCCTTCGATGCCCTGGGCTCCTACCGGGCCGCCTTCGGCCTCGCTGTCCTCTGCATCGTGGCGGCGGCGGCCCTGCTGCACCGGGCCGGTGCGCACTTGCCGGCGCCGGCGCCGGCCGGGGGTCCGTCCCCCGCGCGGGAGGCGACGTGACCGACCAGGAGGCCGCCCGGCGCTCGCTCCTCGAACTCGCCGGACTCCTCTCGGACGTCTTTCACGTGGAGGAGCTGCAGGTCCAGGAATCGGCCATCCGCTTCCGGGGGATGCTGATGGCCTCGCCGGAGACCGCGATCCGGGTCCTGAACGGCCGCCTGGCGCCGCTCGGCTACCACCCCCTCCTGCGGAGCCGGGAGGAGATCGTCCTGCTCCGGGCCGCTCCCCGGAGGCGCCCGTGGCTCCGGGAGCCCTGGCCGAACCTGGTCCTGTTCGTGGCGACGATGCTGACGACGCTCTTCGTCGGTGCGCTGCACCAGGGAGTTGACCCGCTGCAGAATCCTCGGAACCTCCTCGCCGGGCTCCCCTTCGCCGCCACCCTCCTGGCGATTCTCGGGGTTCACGAGCTGGGCCACTACTTCACGGCGAAGGCATACGGGATCCGGGTGACCCTTCCCTACTTCATCCCGGCGCCGATCGGCCTCGGGACCTTCGGGGCCTTCATCAAGATGAAGTCGCCGGTGACCGACCGGCGGGCCCTGCTGGATGTGGGGATTGCGGGGCCGCTCGCCGGGCTCGTTCTGGCCATCCCGGCGGTCCTCGTCGGCCTGCGCCTCTCGACGATCGTGCCGGCGGAGGGCGCCGGCGTGGGGCTCGGGACCTCCCTGCTCTTCCTGTTCCTCCAGGGGATCGCGGTGGGTCCGGTTCCCGACGGCCTGGACATCCTCCTGCACCCGGTGGCCTTCGCCGGCTGGATCGGGCTCTTCGTGACGGCCCTGAACCTGCTGCCGATCGGGCAGCTGGACGGCGGACACATCGCCTACGCGCTGCTGGGCCGCCGGCACCGGCAGGTCGCCATGGGGACGGCGGCCCTGCTGGTCGCCCTCGGCATCTTCTTCTGGCAGGGCTGGCTCGTCTGGGCCATCCTGGCGGTCGCGATGGGGTTCCAGCACCCGCCGCCCCTCGACGATCTGACGCCGCTGGATCCGCGCCGCCGGCTGCTCGCCGTGGGCGCCTTCGTCCTGCTCCTGCTCCTGATCACCCCCGCTCCCTTCTTCTTCCCGGAGGGGATGTGAGGCGGAGGCCCGGGGGGAGGGCGTCGCGCGTGGTGGCCGGGGCCGTCCGGGAGGGGGGTGCACGCGGCCGCCTACGGGGGGGCCGAGGGCTCCTGCCGGCGGGCAAACTCCCCGCTGACCTGCTGGCCCGGCTGCTCCGCGGGGTCCCGGCCCGCGACCCCCGCGTCCTGGTCGGCCCCGCGGTGGGGGAGGACGCGGCCGTGCTCGGGATGGGGGATCGGTGCCTGGTCGTGACCGTGGACCCCATCACCTTCGCGACGGACGAGATCGGCTACTATGCCGTCACGGTGAACGCCAACGACGTGGCGGTCCGGGGGGCCGAGCCCCGCTGGTTCGCCGTCGCCCTGCTCCTGCCCGAGGGGGAGGCGGACGCGGAGATGGCCGAGGCCCTCTTCGCCCAGGTGGTGGCGGCCTGCGAGGAGGCCGGCGTGGCCCTGGTGGGGGGCCACACGGAGATCACCGCCGGCCTGGACCGCCCGATCGCCGTCGGGGTGATGGTGGGGGAGGCGCCGGCGGACCGGGTGGTCCGGACGGCGGGGGCGAAGGTCGGGGACGCGGTCATCCTGACGAAGGGGATCGCGATCGAGGGGACCGCGCTGCTCGCCCGGGAGTTCGCCCCGCGGCTGCGGGCTCGGGGCTACGGGGAGGACGTCGTGGGCAGGGCGCGGGGGTACCTGCGGGAGCCCGGGATCAGCGTCGTCCGGGATGCCCGGGTGGCGGTGGGCGCCGCGCCCGTCACGGCGATGCACGACCCGACCGAGGGTGGCCTGGCCACCGGCCTGTCCGAATTGGCTACGGCGGCCGGCGTCGGGCTCCGGATCGAGGAGGCGGCCATCCGGGTCCTGCCGGAGACCGCCACCCTCTGCGGGGAATTCGGCCTGGATCCGCTGGGGACGATCGCCTCGGGGGCCCTCCTGGTGACCTGTCCCGAGGCGGCGGCGGCGGACCTGGTGCGCGCCTTGCAAGGGGCGGGCATCCAGGCGGGGCGGATCGGGGAGGTCCTCCCCGCGGAGGCGGGGGTGACGCTGGTGAGGGCGGGAGGGGCGGGGCCGTTACCGGTCTTCGCCCGCGATGAGGTCGCGCGCCTGTTCGGAGCGAGGACGGCGTAGGAGCGGGGGAGGGGATGGCGATGCACGAAGCCCGCGAGATTGCGCGTGCCTTTTTCATCGAGAGCGAGGTGGACTACCAGATCGCCCAGCTCTTGTCCGGGACCGACTACCACAGCCGCACGATCTACTTCATCCAGCAGGCCGTCGAGAAGATCGTCAAGGCCTGTCTCTCCCTGAAGAACATCCGGACCGTGGACCACAACCTCTCCGCCCTCTTCGCGGCCGTCTACCAGGAGGATTTCCGGAACATGGACGACCTGGTCCGGGGGATCGACTCCCTCGAGCGCCACGGCGCCCGGGTCCGGTTCCCCCTGTTCCAGCGGCCCGACCTCCCGATCTGGATCCCGTCGCGCTCGTACACCGACGGCGACGCCGGCCGGGCCATGCGGACGGGGGACGTGGTGTACCGGAGCCTCAAGACGTACCTGGACCAGGTCCTGGGGGAGCCCGGCAGCGGTCCCCAGCCGGCCCCGCCCGCGTCCGACCGACCGGCCGCCCGCTGACCCGCGGGCTTCCCGCACCATGGACCCCTTCCGCCTCCGCCGGGCCGGTCTCACCGGCGCCGTCCTCGCGGCCCTCTGCTGCTTCACCCCCGTCCTCGGCCTCCTGCTCGGCCCCGCCCTCCTCGCCGCCTGGGGCGGCGTCCTCGACCTGATCCTCTTCCCGCTCCTGGCGATCTCCATCGGCGTCACGCTGTACGCGCACCGCCGCCGCTGCCGCCGCTAATACAACCGACATACATTGTG
>JACPAU010000270.1 GCA_016180705.1 Candidatus Methylomirabilota bacterium | reverse complement strand
TCGGCCTGACGCCCCCCCGGCGCGGGAGCGTCCGCTTCCTCGGCCGGGAGATGATGGGGCGGCATCCGTACCGGGTCGCGCGGATGGGGATCGGCTACGTGGACCAGGGGCGCCGGATCTTCCCCGGCCTCAGCGTGGACGAGAACCTGGAGGTCGCGGAGAACGGCCGGAAAGGGCCGTGGACGAAGGCGGAGGTCTACCGGGTGTTCCCCGAACTCGTCCCCCTCCGGTCCCGCCTCGGCCGGCACCTGAGCGGCGGGGAACAGCAGATCCTCGCCATCGGCCGGGCCCTCATGGGAAACCCGGTCCTCCTGCTGTGCGACGAGCCCTCCGAAGGGCTGGCGCCGCTCCTGGTGCGCCGCCTCGGGGCGCTGCTGCGCGAGGTGGCCGGCCGGGGTCTCGCCGTCCTGCTGGCCGAGCAGAACCTCCGCTTCGCGCTGGACTTGGCGCACCGGGGGTATATCATCGACAAGGCCCGGATCCGCCTGGAGGGCCCGGCCGAGTTGCTGCGCGAGGAGGAGATCGTCCGCCGGCACCTGGCCCTGTGAGGCCCCGGGCGGCCGATCGGCCGTCACCGAAAGAGGAGAGGCGCCCCATGCCCGTGGTGGATTTCCACATCCACATGGCCTACTACCACTCCTACACGCCTGGGTACGTCGACTTCCTCATGCGGCAGCGGGGGGAGACGCCGGAGGAGGTCGTGGCGAAGTACGGCACCCCGGAGAAACTCCTGGCCTACCTCGACGAGAGCGGGGTGGAGGTGGCCGTCCTCCTGGCCGAGATGTGCCCCATCACGACGGGGGTCATTGACAGCGACTACGTGGCCGCCTTCTGCCGGGGGCAGCGGCGGCTGATCCCCTTCGCGAGCGTGAACCCGCGCACGGCGCCGGACCCGGTCAAGGAGCTGCGGCGGGCCGTGACGGTCCTCGGCTGCCGGGGGCTGAAGCTCTATCCGACCTACCAGATGTTCTACCCCAACGAGCCGCTGGTGTACCCCCTGTACGCCGCCTGCCAGGAGTTGGGCATCCCGGTCCTCCTCCACACCGGCTCCTCCGTCTTCCCGGGCTCCCGGCTGAAGTACGGCGACCCGCTCTTCCTCGACGACGTGGCGGTGGACTTCCCCGATCTGACGATCGTAATGGCCCACTGCGGGCGTCCCTTCTGGTACGACCGGGCCTTCACCCTGGCCCGCCTCCACCGGAACGTTTACCTCGACGTGACCGGCCTGCCGCCCCAGAAGCTCCCCCAGTACTTCCCGGACTTCGAGCGGCTGGCCGACAAGTGGGTCTTCGGCTCGGACTGGCCCGCCGTGCCGGACATCCGGAAGAACATCGAGACCATCCGGCGCCTCCCCTGGAGCGAGGCGACCAAGCAGAAGCTCCTCTACGAGAACGCGGCCCGCCTGCTCCGGCTCGCCTGAGCCCCGGAGGCGCGCGGTGCGGCTGCAGGCCACCTACACGCTTCCCGTGCCCCGCCAGCGGCTCTGGGCGCTCCTCTTCAGTGCAGAGGACCTGCGGGCGTGCCTCCCGGGCTGCGAGCGCCTCACCCAGGTGGCGCCCGACACGTTCGAGGTGACCCTCACCGTCGGGGTGGCCGCCGTCAAGGGGACTTACGCCGGCCGCCTCCAGATCCTGGACCAGGAGCCCCCTGGACGCTGCCGGCTCCGGCTCGAGGGGACGGGAAGCCCCGGGTTCGTGCGCGGGGAGGCTTCGGTCGTCCTGACCGAGGATGCGGGCGGAACGATCCTCGCGATCGACGCCGACGCGCAGGTGGGTGGCGTCATCGCCAGCGTCGGGCAGCGGATGCTCACCGGGGTCGCCCGGATGCTCCTCGCGGATTTCGTGAAGCGGGTGGAGGCCCACCTCACGCGATGACGGCCGGGAGCGTCGTGGAGCCCTCGCGCCCGGCCCGCCGCACCGGGGGTAGGGCAGGCGAGGTGGCTGGTGTAGAATGGTCCCGGGCCGTCGTCGGCCCCGCAGGAGGGGAGCAGGAGATGCCCTTCGCCACCGTGGAGGCCTCATCGTCGTGGACGACGAGGACCGGGAGAACGAGGGGGACCTCACGGGGGCGGCGGAGCAGGTGACGCCCGCGGCCGTGAACTTCATGGCGAGTGTCGGCCGGGGCCTCATCTGCGTGCCCCTGACCGCCGCCCGCTGCGCCGCGCTCCACCTCCCCCCCATGGTGGCGGAGAACACCGCCCCCCTCGGGACCGCCTTCTGCGTCTCGGTGGAGGCCCGCCGGGGGGTGGGGACCGGGATCAGCGCCGCCGACCGGGCCACCACCATCCGGCTCCTCGCCGATCCCAAGGCCACGGCCGCCGACTTCACCCGCCCCGGGCACATCTTCCCCCTCCGGGCCCAGGAGGGGGGGGTCCTCGCCCGGGCGGGGCAGACGGAGGCGGCGGTGGATCTGGCCCGGCTCGCCGGGTGTGAGCCCGCCGGGGTCATCTGCGAGATCCTCGCCCCCGACGGGAGCATGGCCCGGCTGCCCGAGCTCGAGCGCGTCGCCGCCGCCCACGGCCTGCCGCTCCTCACCGTCCAGGCCCTCATCGCCTACCGGCTGCAGCGGGAGCGGCTCATCGAGCCCGTGGCGGTGACGGGCCTGCCCACGGCCGCCGGCCCCTTCACCGCCCACCTGTACCGCTCCCTCGTGGACGGCAAGCACCACCTGGCCCTCGTCCGGGGGACGCCCCG
>JACPAU010000269.1 GCA_016180705.1 Candidatus Methylomirabilota bacterium | reverse complement strand
CGCGAGGAGGGCCGGACGGTCTTCTTCTCGACCCACATCATCCCGGACGTGGAGATGCTCTGCGACCGGGTGGGGATCATCCTGGGCGGCCGCCTGGCCGCCGTGGGGAGGGTGGAGGACCTGCTGGCCAGCCCGCTCGAGCAGATCGAGGTGACTGCCTCGGGGCTGCCGCCCGAGGCGGCGGAAGCCCTGGCCGCCCGGAGCGTGGGCCCGCCGGTCCGGAGCGGGGACCGGATCCTCGTGGCGGTGAAGGGCGAAGACGACCTCACGGAGGTCCTCCGCGCGATCCTGACGGCGGGGGGGCGGGTGCACAGCGTGGTACCCCACCGGCGGACCCTGGAGGAGGTCTTCCTCGAGCGGATCCGGGAGGCAGGCCAATGAGGACGGCCGTCATTGCCTTCAACACATTCCGGGAGGCGATCCGGGACCGGATCCTCTACAGCCTCCTGATCTTCGCCCTGGCCATGATCGGCGGCTCCGTCCTCCTGGCCACGCTCAGCGTGGGCGGGGAGGTGAAGATCATCAAGGACCTGGGGCTGGCGGCCATCGGGCTGGTGGGGACCCTCATCGCGATCTTCATCGGGGTCGGTCTCGTCTACAAGGAGATCGAGCGGCGGACCCTGTACACCATCATCACGAAGCCGATCCGGCGCGCCGAGTTCGTCCTGGGGAAGTTCCTCGGCCTGGCCCTGACGCTGGCCGTCAACGTGGCCATCATGGCCGCGGGCCTGCTCCTGCTCGCTTCGACCATGGAGGCCCGCCTCGCCTGGGAGCTTCTCCTGCCGGTGGGCCTGACCTTCCTCAAGCTCCTCGTCGTGACCGCGATCGCCGTCCTCTTCTCCACCTTCTCCGCCCCCACCCTGAGCGCCATCTTCTCCCTGGGCCTGGTGGCGGTGGGGAGCCTGGCCGAGGACCTGAAGCTCTTCGCCGCCACCTTCGGCGGCCCCCTCCTGCAGGCGGCGGTGTCCGCCGTCTATCTCGTCCTGCCGAACCTGGCCAGCCTGGACGTAGGGGCCGCGGTCGTCCACGGCCGCCCGGTCCCGGCGGCCGCCGCAACCTTGGCCGCCGGATACGGCCTCGCCTACACGACCGCGCTACTCGCCGTCGCGGTCTGGGTGTTCCAGTACCGGGACCTCAAGTAATGCGCCTTCGATTCCAGACCGCCTGCCTCGCCGTGCTCCTCGTCGCCGTCAGCGGTGCCGCGGGGCTCCTCCGGGCCCTGGATGACATCCGCCCGCAGGTCACGGCTGAGGCGGAACCCCCCTGGCTCCCGCCGGCCGCGGTCGTCCGGCCGCTCTTCCTGGGGTACCATGCCCTCGCGGCCGACCTGTTCTGGATCCGGACGGTCCAGTACTTCGGCGGGCACATCCAGACGGACCGGCGGTACCCGCACCTGTACCGCCTGGTGGACCTGACGACCAGTCTGGACCCGCATTTCCTCGACGCCTATCAACTCGGCGGCCTGTTTCTCGTGATCGGCCGGGCCTACCCGGAGGCGATCGCGATCTACCGCAAGGGGATCGAGCACAACCCGGGCCGGTGGGAGCTGCCCCACGATCTGGCCCGGATGTACTTCCTCGAGCTGGGAGACATCCCCGCCGCCCTGGAGTGGTTCCAGCGCACGGACGGGCTGCCGGGGCGCCCCCACTACGTCCCCCGCTTCGTGGCGCGGCTGCAGGCTCGGCTGGGCCTCGTCGAGGCGGCGCTGGAGATGTGGGAGCAGATGCTCGAGACCACCGACAACGAGTGGGTCCGGGAGACCGCCGAGCAGGAGATCCGGAAGCTCCGGGCGCGCCAGCGCAGGGCGGCGGGCGCCGCGGCGCCCGCCCCGCGCCCCGGGGGCGGAGGACCGAGATGAGCGCCGCGGAGAGCGGCCCCGCCGCCGTCACGGCCCAAGCCTCCGCGCCGGATGCCGCGGCCCGCTCCGGCAGGCCGATTGCCGCCGTGGCGGTGGCCCTCGTGATCCCCCTGGCCTGGCAGGTCGGGGCGGGGAGTCCCCTCGACGTCCTCCGCGCGCCGGTCCGGGCGGAGACGGTCCTGCTCCCCTATTTCCGCCCGCTGACCGCCCTCTCCTACTGGCTCGATGGCCTCCTCTGGCAGGGAAACCCCGGCGGGTTCCACCTCACGAACCTCCTGCTGCACGCGGTCGTGAGCGTCCTGGTCCTCGCGGTCGGCCGGCGCCTGCTGCCGGCGGGCCCGGCCCCCCTCCTGGGGGCCCTGCTCTTCGCCGTTCACCCGGTCCACGTGGAGCCGGTGGCGTGGATCCAGGGGCGGGTGGACCTGCTGTCCGCGACCGGGGTCCTCCTGGCGGTCCTGCTCGGGGTGGCGGGAGCGGAGGCGGCGGGGCGGCGGAGGCTCCTCTGCTGGGCCGCCGCGGCCACGGCGTTTCTCCTGGCCCTGCTGGCGAAGGAGGTGGCGGTGGTGGCCCCGCTGCTGGCCGCGCTGGTCCTGGGCGGCCAGCCTGGTCGGGAGGGGTGGCGGCGGGTTCGGGCCGGCGCGCCCCTGCTCGCACTGATGGGAGCCACGTTTCTCCTGTATGTGGGGCTCCGGACGCTGGCCCTGGGGTCGCCGGCGCTGGGTCTGTCCGGCGGCCCACCTCTTGCGGACCGCGTCCTCCTGGCCTTCCGGGTGATCCCGCTCTCCCTGCGCCTGCTCGTCTGGCCCGTGGGGCTCAACCCCACCCACGTCGTGGCTCCGCCCTCCGGCCCCTTGGATCCGGGTCTCCCCATCGCCGGCTTCGCCGTCGCCGAGCGCTACCTCTACCTCCCGTCGGCCGGCCTCTGCCTCGCGCTGGCGGGTGCGGCGGCGGGGGCGCTCGCCGCCGGGGTCCGCTGGCGCGAGGCTCGGGCGCCCGCCGTGGGCGTGGTGCTGCTCATCCTGGGGGCCCTCGCCGCCGTCCAGGCGGAACTCTGGCGGGACCCCCGGACCTTCTATGAAGGGCTGGTCCGGAGCAATCCGGGGTCGCCGCTGGCCCACAACAACCTCGGCGAGGTGTACCTCCTGGCGGGGGAAGACGTGCGGGCGGAGGAGGCGTTCCGGACGGCGGCCCGCCTCCGCCCCGCCGACGCCGCCGCCCTGAGCAACCTGGGCCTCGTGGCGCAGCGCCGGGGCGACTTCCAGGAGGCCCGACGCCTCTACCGGGAGGCGTTGGCCGCGCGCCCGGAGCACGCGGCGGCCTGGAACAACCTGGGGACCCTCTACGAGGCGGAGGGAGAGTGGGCGCGGGCGGCCGCCGCCTACCGGGAGGCGGTCCGCCTCGCCCCCGTGACGCCCCGCTACTTGGGGAATCTGGCGGACGCCCTGGCGGCGCAGGGACGGCGGGAGGAGGCGGCGGTCCTCCTCGAGCGGGCGATCGCCCTGGACCCCGGGGCCGCGCGGTGGCGGACGGCGCTGCGGGCGCTCCGCCCTGACGGGAGGCCGTAGGAGGTCGCGTTGCCGGAAGCGGGCCCCGGACGTCCGGTCCTCTCGGTCATCATCCCCGCCATGAATGAGGCGGAGAACCTCCAGAGTCTGCTGCCGGCGCTGCAGCAGACCCTGGCAGGGCTGGGAGTTCCGACCGAGGTGATCGTGGCCGACGGGGGCTCCACCGATGCGACCTCGGCGGTCGCCGGAGAGGTCGGGGCTCGGGTCATCAGGCAGGTCGAGCCGGGCTACGGCGGGGCGTTGCGCGCCGGCTTCGCCGCCGCCCGGGGGGATACCTTCCTCACCATGGACGGGGACTGGTCCCACGAGCCCGACGTGATCCGTGCGCTCTGGGCCGCCCGGGGAGGCGCGGACTTCGTGATCGCGTCCCGCTACGTCCCCGGCGGCCGGGCGCAGATGGGATGGGTCCGGCTCCTCCTCAGCCGGATCCTCAATGTCACCTACCGCCGGATCCTGGACCTGCCGGTCCGGGACCTGAGCAGCGGGTTTCGCCTCTACCGCCGCCGGATCCTGGAGGAGATCGCGCCGGAGGCGACCGACTTCGACGTCCTGCAGGAGATCCTGGTGAAGGCGGTGGGCGGCGGGTTCACGGTGGGGGAGGTCCCGTTCCGGTTCCGCCCCCGGGGCGCGGGCCGCTCCCATGTCCGCCTCCTCCGCTTCGCGGCCGCCTACCTCCGGACCCTCTGGCGGATGTGGTGCCTGCGGAACTCGGTCGCCTCCGCCGACTACGACGCGCGGGCCTTCGACAGCCGGATTCCGGTCCAGCGGTACTGGCAGCGGCACCGCACCCGGATCGTCCACGGCTTCCTGGAGGACCGGCGGAGCGTGCTGGACATCGGGTGCGGCTCCTCGCGGATCATCAGCGACCTGCCGGAGGGAGTCGGGGTGGACGTCGCGTTCCGGAAGCTCCGCTATCTCACGCGGTACAAGCGGCGGCTGATCCAGGGAAGCGCGGAGGCGCTGCCCGTCCGGGACGCCGCCTTCCGGAGCGTCATCTGCTCCGAGGTGATCGAGCACCTCCCGGCCGACCCGGGGATCTTCCGGGAGATGGTGCGCGTGCTCGCCCCCGGGGGCATCCTGATCCTCGGGACCCCCGACTACAGCCGCTGGGTCTGGCGGGTCATCGAGCGGATCTACGGGTGGATGCTCCCGGGGGCCTACGCGAAGGAGCACATCACCCGGTACGACCCGGCCGGCCTGCGCCGGCTCCTGACGGCGATGGGATGCGAAGTTCTGGAGGCCCGGTACGTGGGCTTCGGGATCCTCCTTGGCCTCGTGGTGGGCTCCTTCTGCAACGTCTGTATCCACCGGCTCCCGAAGGGGCAGAGCGTCGTCACGCCGCGCTCCCGCTGCCCGGCGTGCGGGACAGCGATCCGCCCGCTGGACAACGTGCCCCTCCTCTCCTTCCTCTGGTTGCGGGGGCGCTGCCGGGCCTGCGGGGCCGCCATCTCCTGGCGCTACCCGCTGGTGGAGGCCCTGACGGGAGGCCTCTTCGGCGCGGCCTTCCTCGCCTTCGGGCCGACGGTGCGCGCATTCGTGGCGGCGCTGCTGCTCGCCGCCCTGGTCGTCGTCACCTTCATTGATCTGGAGCACCAGGTGATCCCGGACGAGGTCACGCTGGTCGGGCTGCCCGTCGGCCTCGTGGCCAGCCTGCTGACCGGGTGGCCCCCGGTCGCGGAAGCCCTGCTCGCCGCGCTCGGCGGGGCCGGGGGCCTCTACCTGGTGGCCGTGTACGGCGAGGTGGCCTTCCAGCGGGAGGTGCTCGGGGGCGGGGACGTGAAGCTGGCGGGCATGCTCGGGGCGTTCCTGGGGGGGCGCGGCCTCCTCCTGGCCTCTTTCCTCGCGTGTCTCGCGGGGGGGCTCGTGGGGGGCTTTCTCCTGGCGACCGGACGTGCCGGGCGGGGGACGCTCCTGCCCTTCGGTCCCTTCCTGGCCTTCGGGGGGGCCGCCACCCTCTTCTTCGGGGATGCGCTGTGGGCGTGGTACTGGGGGTTGCTGCGGTGAGGGGGATCGCCGGGTGAGGACCAGAGGCTTCAGGCGGTTCGACTTCACGGCGAAGGTCCGCCTCTTCGCCCTCCTGAGCTTCCTTTCGCTCCTCGTGATCCTCCTGAGCGCCACCATGCTCTTCACCGAGGCGAACGTCCTGCTCGGGCGGGAATTGGAGGAACGCCTGGCCCTGGCGGCGCGCCTCGGGGGACAGCGCCTCGAGGAGCACCTCCCGCGCCCGGCCGGGGGCTCGCTGCCCGCCCTGCGGGCGCGGGCGCAGGGGCTGCTGGAGGCCCTGCAGCGGCAAACGGGGGTCGCACGCCTGGTGCTCATCCTGCCCGACGGCTCCCACGTCGAGACGCCGGTCCCGGCCGGCCGCCGGCCGGTCCTGCCGCCGGCGGAAGCCTGGGAGCCGCAGCCGGAGGCCGGCCGGAGCCTCCCCCGCGTCCTCTTCACCGACTACCACTGGGCCGGGGGGGGCTACTTCCGCACCCTCTTCTGGCCGCTCCGGGAGCCGGAGGGGCCCGCGTGGGCCCTGCTGGCGGTCGAGGAGCGGGCGGACTTCCTGGGCTTCCTGGATCGGGTCCGGTGGATCCTGCCGGCGGTCACCCTGGCAGGGCTGGGGGGCGCGGCGCTCCTGGGGTGGCTGTTCCTCCGGGCGGTCCTGCGTCCCTACGCCGCCCTGGCCGCCGCCGCCCGGGACCTGCAGGCGCTCACCCCGGAGCCGCTCCCGGAGGCGGGCGAGGGCGATCTGGAGTCGGTGCCCGGCCTGTTCCGGCGGTTGGTGGGCCGGTTGCAGCGCCAGGAGGCGGAGCTGTCGCGCCTCTACGCCGGCGCCGACCGGCGGGGGGGTGCCGCCGCCGTGGAGGACTCCATCCTGGGGAGCATCACCAGCGGCATCATCAGCGTCCGGCCCGACTTGACCCTGCGGGTCTTCAACCGTCCGGCCCTGCACATCTTCGGCCTCACGGAAGGCGAGGTCGTGGGGCGCCCCTGCCAGGAGGTCTTCGGTCCGGGCGGCGCGATCACCTTGCTTGCAGGCGAGGCGCTCGCGACGGGGAAGACCCACTCGCGGCTCGAACTGGTCGTGACCCGTCCCGACGGGGCCGCCCGCTGGGTCGGGCTGGCCTCGTCGGTCGTGCGGGACGGCCGGGGGGAGGCGGCCGGGGTGACCTTCCTCCTGACCGACCTCACCGAGGTCCGCCGGCTGCAGGAGCAGGTCACGCTCCAGGAGAGCCTGGCCAAGGTGGGGCAGCTGTCCGCCGGCATCGCCCACGAGGTCCGCAACGCCCTGGGGGCCATCCTGGGCTTCGCCAAGCTTCTCAAGAAGCACCTCACGGCAGAGGACCCCCGCGCGGTGCACGTCCAGGCCATCATTGACGAGACCAACAGCCTCGAGACCACCCTGCGCGACTTCCTGACCTACGCCCGGCCGGCCCGCCTGCAGGTGGGGACGCTCGCCGTCCGGGACCTCGTGGAGGAGGCGTTGGACCCGTACCGGGTTCCGCTGCAGGAGAGCGGGGTCGCCGTCTCCTGCCGCCACGAGGGGAGGGAGATCCAGATCCAGGGCGACCGGACCGCGCTGCGCCAGGCGCTGGGGAACCTCATCCGGAACGCCCTGGAGGCGATGCCGCGCGGGGGCCGCCTGGTCCTTGTGGCGCGGCGCCTGCCCGAGGGGCCGCAGGAGGACGGCGCCGCCCCGGTGGAGATCCGGGTCGAGGACACCGGCGAGGGGATCGCCACCGAGGACGCGGGCCGGATCTTCACCCCCTTCTTCACGACCAAGGAGCGGGGAACCGGGCTCGGGCTCGCGTTGGCCCAGAAGGCGGTAGTGGCGCACGGGGGGCGGATCGAGGTGGAGAGCCGGCCCGGGGTCGGCACGACGTTTCGCATCATCCTGCCCGCCAAGCCGACGGCGGCGCACATCCGGGGGGTGGCGGCATGATCCTGGTGGTCGAGGACAAGCCCAGCATGCGCCGCATGCTCCGGGAGACGCTGGAGGGCGCCGGCTACAAGGTGGACGAGGCGGCGGACGGGGAGGAGGCCCTGAAGAAACTCAGCCTCAGCAACTACCAGCTGGTCGTCACGGACCTCAAGCTCCCCCGGAAGGACGGCCTCGCCGTGCTCCGCGCGGCGCGGGAGGGGGGCGGCAACCTGCCGGTTATCCTCATGACGGCCTACGGGACCATCGAGACCGCCGTCCAGGCGATGAAGGACGGGGCCGAGGACTTCCTCACCAAGCCCTTCGACAGCGACTACCTCGTGCGCCTCATCGAGCGGGCGCTGGAGCGCCGCCGTCTGGTCACCGAGAACCTCGTGCTGAAGGAGGGGTTCGCCGAGAAGCTCGGCTTCCCCAAGATCGTGGGGGCCAGCAAGGCGATGCAGCAGGTGAGCGCCCTCATCCAGAAGGTGTCCCCGAGCCACGCCACCGTCCTGCTCCTGGGCGAGAGCGGGACCGGGAAGGAGCTCTTCGCCCGGGCCATCCACCAGATGAGCGCGCGCGCGGGCCGCCCCTTTATCGCCATCAACTGCGCGGCCATCCCCGATACCCTCCTGGAGAACGAGCTGTTCGGGCACGAGAAGGGGGCCTACACGGGGGCGCAGACGCAGAAGCAGGGGAAGTTCGAGCTGGCCGACGCCGGGACGCTCTTCCTGGACGAGATCGGGGATTTGAGCCCGGCGGTGCAGGCGAAGCTCCTCCGGGTCCTCCAGGACGGCACCTTCGAGCGGGTCGGCGGGACCAAGCCGATCCAGGTGGAGGTCCGGATCATCGCCGCCACCAACACGGACCTGGGCCGGGCC
>JACPAU010000281.1 GCA_016180705.1 Candidatus Methylomirabilota bacterium | reverse complement strand
CATCCGCTCGAGCGCCTCGAGGTCAAGCTCCACGTTGAAGTGGCCCGCGTTGGCGAGGATGGCCCCGTCCTGCATGAGGGCGAAGTGCTCCTCCCGCAGGACGTGGATGTCGCCGGTGACCGTGATGAAGACCTGGCCGACCTTCGCCGCCTCCCGGGACGGCAGGACCGTGTAGCCGTCCATGACCGCCTCGAGGGCGCGCAGCGGATCGGTCTCGGTCACGATGACGTTGGCTCCCATCCCTCGGGCCCGCATCGCCACGCCCCGCCCGCACCACCCGTACCCGCAGACCACGAGGCGGCTCCCGGCCAGCAGCACGTTCGTCGCGCGCAGCAGGCCGTCCATCGTGCTCTGGCCGGTCCCGTAGCGGTTGTCGAAGAGGTGCTTCGTGTCGGCGTCGTTGACCGCAATGATGGGGTAGCCGAGGACGCCGTCCCGCTCCATGCTCTTCAGGCGGATGACGCCGGTGGTGGTCTCCTCGGTCCCGGCGATGACGCCGGGGAGCAGGTCCCGCCGCTCGCTGTGCAGGACCCCGATGGTGTCGGCCCCGTCGTCCATCGTGATCTGCGGCTTGATCGCCACGGCGCTCTGGATGTGCCGGTAGTAGGTGTCCCGGTCCTCCCCCTTGATGGCGAAGACCGGCACCGCGTGGTGCTTGACGAGCGAGGCGGCCACGTCGTCCTGGGTGGACAGGGGGTTGCTGGCGCAGAGGGCCACGGTCGCCCCGCCGGCCTTCAGGGCCCGGATCAGGTTGGCGGTCTCCGTGGTGACGTGCAGGCAGGCGGAGACGCGGATCCCCTTGAGCGGCTTCTCCCGCCGGAAGCGCTCCTCGATCAGGCCGAGGACCGGCATGGCCGCCCGGGCCCACTCGATGCGCAGGGCCCCCCGCTCCGCCAGGTCCAGGTCCTTGACGTCGTACTCCACCGCCCCTCCCCCGTCCCGCCGACCTACGCCCCGCGCCGGCCGGCCTCGGTGCGTAACAGCGCCGCCCGGTCCGTCCGCTCCCAGGTGAAGTCCGGCTCGGTGCGGCCGAAGTGGCCGTAGGCCGCCGTCTGCTTGTAGATGGGCCGGCGCAGGTCCAGCGCCTTGAGGATTCCGGCAGGGGTCAGCTCGAAGTGCTTCCGGGCCAGATCGCAGAGCAGGCCGTCCGGGATCGCGCCCGTCCCCTTCGTGTCCACCATGACCGACACCGGCTCCGGCACGCCGATCGCGTAGGCAAGCTGGACCTCCGCCTTCTCCGCGAGGTCCGCCGCGACGATGTTCTTGGCGATGTAGCGGGCCATGTACGAGGCGGAGCGGTCCACCTTCGTCGGGTCCTTCCCGGAGTAGCAGCCGCCCCCGTGGCTCCCGACGCCCCCGTAGGTGTCCACGATGATCTTCCGGCCCGTCAGCCCCGTGTCCCCCATCGGCCCGCCGGTGACGAAGCGGCCCGTGGGGTTGATGTGGTAGACGACCCGCTCGTGGTCCAGCAGGTCCTCCGGGATCACGGGGAGGATGACCTTCTCGATGATGTCCTCCCGGATCTGCTTCTGCGTCACGTCCGGGCTGTGCTGGGCCGCGATCACCACCGTCGTCACCTGGCGCGGTTTCCCGTCCACGTACTCGATCGTCACCTGGGACTTCCCGTCGGGGCGGAGGTAGTCGAGGATGCTCTTCTTCCGGACCTCGGCCAGGCGGCGGACCAGCTTGTGGGCGAGCATGATGGGCATGGGCATGAGTTCGGGGGTCTCCTTCGTGGCGTATCCGAACATGAGCCCCTGGTCCCCGGCGCCGTGGACGTCCACCCCGAGGGCAATGTCCTGGGACTGCTCGTGGATGGCGGTGACGACGGCGCACGTCTGGTAGTCAAAGCCGTACTTGGCCCGGGTGTAGCCGACGTCCCGGATGACCTCCCGCACGATGGTCGGGATATCCACGTAGCACTTCGTGGTGATCTCGCCGGCCAGGAAGGCCAGCCCGGTCGTCACCAGCGTCTCGCAGGCGACCCGCCCGTAGGGATCCTGGGCGAAGATGGCGTCCAGGACCCGAAATCTGATCTGCGATCTTGTCCGGATGCCCCTCGGTCACCGACTCCGAGGTGAAGAGGTAGCGCTTCGATGCCATCGGCCGGGCCCTCCTCCCGTCCTGCGGGTGCCTCCTCCGTTCCCCCGCCTCAACGACTGGCGAACTTTAGCACACGGTCCCGGGCAGTCAAGGAAAAGATGCCCCCGCCGCCCCCCGGCGCGGCGCGCGCTCACGCGGCCGCGCTGAAGAGTTCGGGGAGCCGCCGCCCCATCTCCCGCCGCAGGAGGCCGTCCGCCTCCCGGGCCGTGCTGCAGGCCGCAAGGTCGTGGACCACCCGGAGCGCCTCCCCGGTGGAGAGGGTCCGGACGACCCGCTTGACGAGCGGGATCGCCACTGGGTTCATCGAGAGTTCATCAATCCCCAGCGCGACCAGGACGGCGGTGTAGAGCGGATCCCCCGCCATCTCCCCGCACATCGCCACCCAGATACCGGCGTTGTGGGCGGCGGAAATCGTGGTCCGGATCAGGCGGAGGACCGCCGGGTGCAGCGGCTCGTACAGGGAGGCCACCTGCTCGCTGTCCCGGTCCACGGCCAACGTGTACTGGATG
>JACPAU010000280.1:2174-3690 GCA_016180705.1 Candidatus Methylomirabilota bacterium | reverse complement strand
TGCTGGCCGTCCTCTCCCCGTCGAAGACCCTGGTGGAGGGCGTGGCCGTCTGGGGTGAATTGCCGGTGGGCGAGCCCACATTCGCGCCGGAGAAGTGCTGGGCGTTGCGGCGCGGGAGAATGCATTTCGTGGACGCACCTCACGACGGACTGCTCTGCGGGCACGTGGATCCCTCCTTCTCGACCAGCTACCTGTGCCTGCCCATGATGGCCCAGGGCGAGCCCCTGGGCGTGCTCCACCTGCAGGGCGGAGCGTCGCGGTCGAGCCAGGCCGACGCCTCGGCCCGCGAGATGCGGGAGTCCCAGCAGCGCCTCGCCGTGAGCGTGTCTGAGCACATCGCCCTGGCGCTCGCGAATCTCCGGTTGCAGGAGACGCTGCGGAGCCAGGCCATCCGGGATCCCCTCACCGGCCTGTTCAACCGGCGCTACATGGAGGAATCCCTCGAGCGAGAGATTCGCCGCGCGGGGCGGACCGGAGTGCTGGTGGGGATCATCATGCTCGACATTGACCACTTCAAGCGCTTCAACGATACGTTCGGCCACGAGGCGGGTGACACGCTGCTGGGCGCCTTGGGGAACTTTGTCCGCGCCCACATTCGGGCGGGAGACATCGCCTGCCGGTACGGCGGCGAGGAGTTCACGCTGATCCTCCCGGAAGCCACGCTCGAAGCAACCCGGGTGCGGGCCGAGCAGCTCCGGGAGGGGGTCAAAAAACTCCAGGTTCCCCACCGCGGGAGACTCCTTGGGCCGATTACCCTCTCCCTGGGGGTTGCCACGTTCCCGGATCACGGCTCGACGTCAGAGTCGCTTCTCTCGGCGGCAGATGGCGTCCTGTATCGCGCCACGCAGGAAGGCCGGGACCGAGTGGTCGTGGCGCGGTGAGGTCACTCACCCCTCCCTGGCGGTTGCCATCGTCTGATCCCTCCTGGACAACGCATCAGCATCATTGATACACTACACCCCGACGTCATCCTGCATCGGTATGCTGGCTGGTGAGGTGTGGCCATGGATTTCTTCACGGGGCAGCGGATGCTGATCGGGCTGGGGCTGCTCGCGCTGGCCGCTGCGCTGGCCGGCGCGGGGGAGCCGGTCGCGCGCGAGCTGCAGGCGGCCGCCGCCGCCGTCAACCAGGAGTCGCGCGACCCTGGGGGGCCGTCCCACGTCGTGACCGCGCTGGCGGCGCTCTTCGACCTGGGCGCGGAGACGATCGAAAGCGAACGGGCGGCGACCGGGCTCGGCTTCGGGGAGATCGCCATCGCCCATGCCATCGTCGAGGCGACGGGAGGAGCCCGGACCTTCCAGCAGGTGGTCGCGATGAAACAGTCGGGCCTCGGGTGGGGGCAGGTCGTCCACGCCCTGCACAACGAGGGCGTCATTGACCAGGAGCACCTGGGCCCCATCGTGAGCCAGGCCCGCCGCACCGCCGCGGTCGCCGGCGCCCTTCGAGAGGCGGCGGCCACATCGAAGGGGAAGGGAAGGGGCGAGACGGCCTCCTCGGAGGCCAGGGCGGGCAGAGA
>JACPAU010000280.1:0-2138 GCA_016180705.1 Candidatus Methylomirabilota bacterium | reverse complement strand
GGGCACGGGCAGGGCCGCGGGGGTGGCACGGGGCAGGGTGGCGGGAGAGGAGGGCGCTAGGGCGGCGACGCCCGAAGCGAGCGCAGGTGCCCCGCGCCAGAAGCCTCCCGATCCTCACGGTCCTTGCCTTCGCTCTTTCCCTTCCCGTCCCGCCTCGGGGCATCGCGGAACCGCCGGTCGCCTTCACGCTGGTCGAGGAGCACCGATCCTACCAGGTCCGGCCGGGGGAGAGCCTCGCGGACATCGCCTTCCGCCTAGGCATCCCCTGGCGCCTCATCGCCGAACTGAACGGTCTCACGGACCCCGCCCACATCACCACCGGCCAGATCCTCCGCCTGCCGGGCCAGCGGATCGTCCCGGCCGCCCTCGAGGACGGCCTGGTCATCAACCTGCCGGATCGCACCCTTTACCACTTCGCCAGGGGGCTCCTGATCGCCACCTATCCCGTGGGCATCGGCAAACCGGACTGGCCCACGCCCCTCGGCGAGTTCCGGATCACGGCCAAGGTGAAGAGCCCCACCTGGTTCGTCCCGAAGTCCATCCAGGAGGAGATGGAGGCGGAGCAGCGCGTGGTGAAGGCCCAGTTGGAGCCCGGCCCCGACAACCCCCTCGGCGAGTATTGGCTGCAACTGTCCCTTCGGGGCTACGGAATCCACGGGACCATCGCCCCCGGGAGCGTGGGCTGGTTCAGCACCCACGGGTGCATCCGCCTGCGGGCGGAAGACATCGAGTCGCTGTATGCCGCGACCCCCGCGGCGGCGCGCGTGCTCATCATCTACGAGCCGATCAAGCTGGCGGCCGCCCCCGACGGCCGGGTGTTCCTCGAGGCGCATCCCGACGCCTACGGCGTCACCGGGGACGGGTTCGGCCGCCTGGGCGAACTGCTCGCCGCCCAGCCCGTCCCCCTCCGCCTCGACTACGCGAAGGTCCAGGGCGTCCTCTGGGCGGCCGACGGCTTCCCCCGGCTGGTGGGGAGCGTGAACGAGTCCGGGACCCCCCGGTAAACGGGCTTGCGAAGACCCACCCACCTAGGGCATCCTCATGAGAGAATCCCGCGCGGCGGCCGCGGCGGGCCGGGGGGACGCGCCGCCGCGGGCCCGGGGCGAGCGATGCGCTTCGCTGAAGCGGAGGAGGGGTCATGGCCCAGTGCACGGTTCGGTGCGTGAAGCTCCAGCGCGAGCTGCCCGGGATCGATCCGGACACGCCGCAGGGGAAGGCGGCCCTGCTGATGGCGAAGGCCGTCGGCGGGGAGGACCTCAAGAAGCGCGTCCAGGAGAGCGTCTCCATGGAAGCCTGGAAGATGTGGATGGGGCACCTGACGATGGTGATCAACGAGTACCGCCTCGACCCATCCTCCAAGGAGGCCGACGAGGTCATCCGGCAGCAGATCGAGGACTACTTCTTCGGTGAGGGGGCTGCGTTGCCTCCGGGCTACATGCCGCCCCGGGCCAAGACGTAGGCGACTGCGACGACAGGAGAACGATGTCAGCGCAGAAGGTCGTCCTGATCTCTACCTATGAGTTGGGCCGCCAGCCGTTCGGCCTGGCGTCCCCTGCCGCCTGGCTCCGGGAGGAGGGGGCCTCCGTCACGTGCCTGGACCTCGCCCAGCAGTGCCTGGACGAGGAGGCGATCCGGGCGGCGGACCTGGCGGCCTTTTACGTCCCGATGCATACGGCGACACGGATCGCCTCACGGGTGGTCGGGAAGGTGAAGGGCCTGAATCCCACCGCGCACCTCTGCTTCTACGGGCTTTACGCGCCGGTCAACGAGGGCTACCTGCGGGCGCTCGGCGCCGATACGGTTCTGGGCGGGGAGTTCGAGGCTGGGCTCGTGAGCCTGCTCCGGCGGTTGCGGGACGGCTCGGCAAGGGCGGCCGGGGGCGCGCAGCCGGAGTCCACCATCTCGCTCGCCCGGCAGCGGTTCCTGGCTCCGGACCGGAGCGGGCTGCCGCCGCTCTCCCGGTATGCCCACGTGAAGTTGGGGGACGGCGGGCGGCGCACGGTCGGGTACACGGAGGCCAGCCGCGGCTGCAAGCACGGCTGCCGCCACTGCCCGATCGTCCCCGTCTACGAGGGCCAGTTCCGGATCGTGCAGCGCGACGTGGTCCTCGAGGACATCCGCCGGCAGGTCGCCGCCGG
>JACPAU010000279.1 GCA_016180705.1 Candidatus Methylomirabilota bacterium | reverse complement strand
CTCGGGCCGGTAGATTACTTCGTCCTGTGGGGCGACCACGGGGTCGGCCTGTTAGTGCTCCACGCCGGGACGCTCCTGGTCCCCGCCCTGGGGCTCGCCCAGGCGCTCCTGGCGATCCTCATCGGGAGCATCTTGGGGAGCCTCCTGCTGGCCTGGGCCGGGGTCATCGGGAGCGACACCGGCGTCCCGACGATGGCCCTCCTCCGGCCGGCGCTCGGCATCCGGGGCTCCTACCTCCCGACGGTCCTGAACCTGATCCAGCTCATCGGCTGGGGCACCTTCGAGATCATCGTCATGGCCCAGGCCGCGGACGGGATCACGAAGCCCCTCTTCGGGCGCTCGGCCTTCCCGGTCTGGGTGGTCCTCCTGGGCGTTTTCTGCACCCTGCTCGCCGTGGGCGGGCCGGTCCGGGTCGTCCGGCAGTGGTTGGAGAAGTTCGCCGTCTGGTTCATGCTCGCGACGAGCGTGTGGCTCACCTTCATCCTGGTGAGCCGGGAGGACTTCGGGGCGCTCCTCCGGGCGCCGGGAGAGGGCGGCCTGGCCTTCTGGGCGGGGGTGGACCTGGTCATCGCCATGCCGGTCTCCTGGATCCCCCTCGTGGCCGACTACAGCCGGTTCGCCCGCTCGGGCCGCGGGGCCTTCTGGGGGACGGCCGCCGGCTACTTCCTGGCGAACGTCTGGTTCTACGCCCTCGGGGCCGGCCTGGTCCTCGCGCTCAAGACCCCGGACCTGATCGCGGCCATCATGGCGACCGCCGGCGGCTGGCTCGCCCTCGGGATCATCCTGGTGGACGAGACGGACGAGGCCTTCGCCGACATCTACTCCGCCGCCGTCTCCAGCCAGAACCTGTGGCCGACGCTCCGGCAGCGGCCCGGGGCCCTCGCGGTCGGGGCCCTCTGCACGGCCCTCATCGGCTCCGTCTTCGTCCCCCTCTTCGGCGTCCTGGCAGCGGACTACTTCCTCCTCCGGGGCCGGCGCCTCGAGCCCGAGGCGCTGCAGCAGGTGGGTGGGGCGTACTGGTATCGGGGGGGCTTCGGGTGGCGGGGGCTTGCGGCGTGGGGGCTGGGGATCGCCACCTACCATGCGGTGGCGAAATTCGTGCCGGCCCTCGGCTCCTCGCTCCCCAGTTTCGCGCTCGCCTTCGTAGGGCGGTGGCTGCTCAAGGAAGAGCGGGCGGCCGCTCCGGTCCGGGTGAGCGGGCGCTGACGGGCCCCGGGCGGGCGCGGCGGCGGCCGCTCAGGGGGAGCCGGGGAGGGAGGCGAGCAGGTCCCGGACGCGCCGCTCGATCAGATCCCGGGCCTCCCGGAAGGCAGCCAGGTGGGCCGCGGCGTCGCCCGGCGCGGCGGCAGGATCGTCAATCGGCCAGTGGAGGGTCCGGACCGGCGGGGGGAAGACCGGGCAGGCGGCTGCGGCCCGGTCACAGACCGTCACCACCAGGTCCATCCGGGCGGCCGTCTCGGGGTCGAGCCCCTTCGCCTGCTGGCCGCTGATGTCGATCCCCCGCTCGGCCATGACCGCCACGGCGAGCGGGTGCACGCCTGCCTTCGGGTGGGTCCCGGCGCTCGCCACCTCGACCCGGCCCGCCCCCATCGCCCGCAGGAACCCTTCCGCCATCTGTGACCTGGCGGTGTTCCCCGTTCAGACGACGAGCACGCTCCACGGTCGGCTCACGGCCGTCCTCCCGGTCGTCATCGGGGGGATTTAGTGGGTCAGGATCTTGGACAGGAACAGCTTGGTGCGCTCCGACCGCGGGGCGGTGAAGAAGGTCTCCGGCTTGCCCTCCTCGACGATCTGCCCCTCGTCCATGAAGACGATCCGGTGGGACACCCGCTTCGCGAAGCCCATCTCGTGCGTGACCACCACCATCGTCATCCCTTCCCGGGCCAGATCGGTCATCGCCTCCAGGACCTCGTTGATCATCTCGGGGTCGAGCGCCGAGGTCGGCTCGTCGAAGAGCATGATCTTCGGCTGCATCGCGAGCGCCCGGGCGATGGCCACCCGCTGCTGCTGGCCGCCGGAGAGGTGCGCGGGGTGGACGTGGGCTTTCTCCGGGATCCCCACCCGCGCCAGGAGCGCCATGGCGATCCGCTCCGCCTCGGCCCGCGGCAGCCCCTTCACCTTCACGGGGGCGAGGGTGACGTTCTCCAGCGCGGTCATGTGGGGGTACAGGTTGAAGGCCTGGAAGACCATCCCCACTTCGGACCGGAGCTTGGGGAGGTTGATGTCCGGCCGGGTGAGGGTAACGCCGAGCACCACCATCTCCCCGGACTGGATCCGCTCGAGGGCGTTGACGCACCGGATCAGCGTGCTCTTGCCCGAGCCCGAGGGTCCGCAGACGACCACGACCTCTCCGCTCGCCACCCGGAGCGAGACGTCGCGCAGGACGTGGAGCTTGCCGAACCACTTGTTGACCTTCCGGAACTCGATGGCGGGTGCGCTCACCGGGATCCCTCTGCGCGCGTCTGGTGCATCGGCTCGCGCGCGGCCGGCCGGGAGGACGGTATGGGCGGCGCGGCCGGCATCAGTGGTGCAGGATCTGGCTCAGGAAGGTTCTGGTCCGCTCCTGCTGCGGGTTGGTGAAGAAGGCCTCGGGCGCGTTCTCCTCCACGATGAGCCCCTCGTCCATGAGGATGATGCGGTCCGCGACCTCCTTGGCGAAGCCCATCTCGTGGCTGACCACGACCATTGTCATGCCGGACCGGGCCAGCGCCCGCATGACGTCCAGGACCTCCTTGATCATCTCGGGGTCGAGGGCCGAGGTCGGCTCGTCGAAGAGCATGATCTTCGGCTGCATGGCTAACGCCCGGGCGATCGCCACCCGCTGCTGCTGGCCGCCCGAGAGCTGGCCGGAAAACTTGTGGGCCTGCTCCGGGATGCCGACCCGCGTCAGCAGCTCCATGCCCAGCTCCTCCGACCGGGCCCTCGGCCATCTCCGGACCCAGATCGGGGCGAGGGTGATGTTCTGCAGGACCGTGAGGTGGGGGAAGAGGTTGAACTGCTGGAAGACCATCCCGACTTCCTGCCGGATCTTCTCGATGTTCCGGATGTCGTCGGTCAGC
>JACPAU010000278.1 GCA_016180705.1 Candidatus Methylomirabilota bacterium | reverse complement strand
GGGTTGCCGGCCGAGATGACGCAGGCCACCATCCCGGTCATGCCGAGTTCCTCCCACTGGTCGTGGGGGAGGACATGACTGTGGCAGTGGCTGTCAATGTAGGGGATCATGGGGCCCTCCGGGCAGCGACTCTCCCCTCCATAACCGGCCCCGCCGCCCCGGTCAACGGAAATCGCCGCGCTCTCCGGCCCTGATCTTGCACGCCGGGCCGGCCGGAGTCCCCCGCGGGAGGCTGCCGATGCCGGAGTTCAGTTTCCTCCAGGACCTGATCGTCGTCATGATGCTCTCGGTCCTGGTGGTCACCGTCTTCACCCGCCTCCGCCTCCCCACCATCGTCGGCTTCCTCGCCTCCGGGATCCTCATGGGACCTTACGGCCTGAGCCTCGTCGCCGACGTCCACTCGGTCGAGGTGCTCGCCGAGATCGGAGTCGTCCTCCTCCTCTTCACCATCGGGATCGAGTTCTCCCTCACGCGCCTCAGCCAGATCGGGCGGGCGGTCTGGGGCGGCGGCACGGCCCAGGTTCTGGCGACCATCGCGGCCACGGCGGCGATCGGGGCGCTCTGGGTCACCGACTGGAAACCCGCCACGTTCTTCGGGTTCCTCCTGGCCCTAAGCAGCACGGCCGTCGTCCTGAAGACGCTGGTGGACCGGGCCGAGATTGACTCGCCCCACGGCCGGTGCGTCCTCGGGATCCTGATCTTCCAGGACCTGTGCGTGGTTCCGATGATGCTGCTGGCTCCGCTCCTGGGCACCGGCGCCGCGTCGGCCGCCGACATCCTCCGGACCCTCGCATTGGCGGCGGGGGTCGTGGGGGTGGTCCTCCTGGGGGCCCGCTACGTCGTCCCCCGCCTCCTCTACGAAATCGTCCGGACCCGGCGCGTTCCTGGCCGGCCTGGTCATCTCCGAGTCCGAGTTCAGCACCCAGGCCCTCACCGAGATCCTCCCGTTCCGGGACTCCTTCACCAGCCTCTTCTTCATCGCGATCGGGATGTTGATGGGCCTGCGCCTCGTTCTCGGGCACCCCTTCACGGTCCTCGGCCTCGCGGCCGCCGTCCTCCTGGGGAAGGCGCTCCTGGGCGGCGGGAGCGTCCTGCTGCTGGGGTACCCGGTGCGGAGCGCGATCCTGGGGGGCCTCGCGCTCGCGCAGGTGGGCGAGTTCTCCTTCGTCCTCTCCAAGGCGGGGCAGGGGTTCGGCCTCCTCACCGAGTGGGGGAGCAGCGCCTTCCTCTCCGCCTCCGTCCTCACGCTGCTGCTCACGCCCTTCCTCATCCAGGCGGGGCCGGGCCTGACCGACCGGCTGCGGGTGCTGGAGCGGCTGGAGCGGTGGTTCCCGGGCCGCCGCTACCGGGAGTACACCCCGGAGGGGCTGGCCCTCAAGGACCACGTCATCATCGTGGGGTTCGGGCTGAACGGCCGCCACCTGGCGCGCGTCCTGAAGCAGGTGGGGGTCCCCTACGCCATCTTGGAGATGAACGGGGAGACGGTCCGGCGGATGCGTAAGCAGGGGGAGCCGATCTACTTCGGCGACGTGACGTCGGTGGAGGTCCTGGAGCACCTGGGGGTCTCGCGGGCGCGCCTACTGACGGTGGCCATCTCCGATCCGACTTCGGTCCAGCGGGCCGTCCGGCTGGCGCGGGAGGCCAACCCGAAACTCTACATCGTGGCCCGGACGCGCTACGCGGTCCAGGTGGACGACCTGTACCGGCTCGGGGCGGACGAGGTCATCTCGGAGGACGTCGAGACCTCCATCGAAATCTTCGCCCGCGTCCTGCGCCGCTACCAGGTACCCCGGAACGTCATCGGGGAGCAGATCAACCAGATCCGGCGGGAGCGGTACGAAATGTTGCGGGACATGGCCGCTTCGGGCCAGACCCTGGGGAGCCTCGCCGGGGCGCTCGGGGCAGTCGGCGTGGAATCGTTCCGCCTGCGGGCCGAGTCTCCCGCGGTGGGCCGGACCCTCCGGGACCTGGACCTGCGGACCCAGACGGGCGTCACGGTGATCGCGGTCATCCGCGAAGGCCAGGTCCGCAGCAGCCCGGACCCCGCCGCGCCCCTTGCCCCCGGCGACACCCTGGTCTGCATCGGGGCGGCGGCCGACATCGAGCGGGCTGGCGCGCTACTGGTGGGGGAAGAGCCGGCCGGCGGGCGCTAGGCTATGACCGCTAAGTTCCGCCGGGAGAAGGTGAGCATTGGGCCTCGGGCCTTTGCCCCAACATTGTCCGGCTCGCCGGGGCTCCCGCGGGCCCGAGAAAATCCTTGACAATGGGAAATAGGTGAGCTGAGCTTTTCCCATGAGATCCGGCTGGTCCACCGGCGCACGGGGCCGATTGTCCCGGTGGTGATGCCCCTCATCGAGCGGACCCTCTCCTCCCTTCTCGCACGGACGCCGGCTGGTCCGAGGCCCCGCCGCCTGCCCGCCTCGCCGGGGCGGCGGACCCGTGGCTCGGCCTCTCCTCGCGCCCGGTAGGGCAGGAGGTCCTGCCCCACCGGCTGCCCCGGGCTCCCCCAAGCTGAGCGGCTGCGTCGAGCGGGCGCAGCGGACCCACACGGAGGAGTTCTCCGAGTGCAGGCACTTGACCCGGGGGACCCGACAGGGTATCTTCTGGTCGGATAGCTTTTGGACTCGGGCGTGTCCTTATAGGAAATCCCGTCCACCATTCCGGTCGGGCATTACTGGTCGAAGGAACTCTGCTGACCGCGGAGACCTGAGGGCGTGCGTTCCTCCAGGACGGGGGACGGATGATGCCCTCGGACTTTCGGGAGCCGCCGAGCCCGGGACTCTCCTGTCACGGCCGACGGCGGGAGAAGAGGAGGGGGCTATGCGCGCGCAGAGGTGGGGTGGGGCAGCGGTTGCGCTCATTGGTCTGATCGGCCTGGCGCTCCTGGCAGGAGCTGAGGCTCCCAAGGGGACGATCAAGATCTACACGAGCTGGCCGATGCAGGGGGCGATGATCCCCGAGAGCACCGCCATGAAGCGGGCGGTGGACCTGGCCGTGGAGCACTACGGCGGCATGGTGGCCGGCTACAAGATCGAG
>JACPAU010000277.1 GCA_016180705.1 Candidatus Methylomirabilota bacterium | reverse complement strand
CAGGCGGCGGGGTTCCTCAGGGACGGCGGCTACCTCCTGGTCTCCGACTATTTCGTCAAGGGGAGGAAGGAGCCCGGGTGTCTTCAGTGCCGTTCTGGACATGAGCTGGGAGCATACCTCCGGGCTTCCGAGGGCGCCGGCTTTATACTGAGGCAGCAGGGCGACATCACTTCCCGGGTGCTGCCGACGCTGGATCTGGCCCGGACCTTCTACGAGTCCTATGTAGAGCCGGCCAGGAGCCTCGGGGCCGCGTTCCTGAGCGAGCGGCATCCGTGGCTCTCCCGTCTCCTCTGGGGCCTCCTGGGGAAGCGCATCGGGAAGTTGGAGGAGAGTGTCCCCTTGCTGGACAGCGCGGCCTTTGCCCGCTGCAAGAGCTATCTGACCCTCTTGTTCCAGCGGGCGGGATAGTCTCTCTCCCCGAGGAACGTTCTCCTCCGGTCCCGTGTTAAGAGGGGTAGGACCGCCCGTCGCGGGCCCCGATCGAGTCTCGCATGGACCATCCCCGCATCCTCGCCGTCGGAACGGCCACCCCACCCCGCTCCTTCACACAGGAGGAGCTGCTCGCCCTCTCCGGCTACCCGGACGCGCGGCGGCGCCACTTCTTCACGGCGAGCGAGATCGAGAGTCGCCACCTGGCCATTGACCCGGCCACCTTCGACCCCGCCGAGCCGGCCGACGCGCTCAGCGCCCGCTTCGCGGAGTTCGGGCCGGCCCTGGCCCAGCAGGCCGCCACGGTCGCGCTGGAGCGCGCCGGCGTCGAACCCGGCGCGGTGGACTTCGTCGCCACCACCACCTGCACCGGGCGGCTCTGTCCGAGCCTGGACACGCTGCTGATCCGGGACCTGAAGCTCCGGGAGGACGTCCAGCGGGTTCACGTGGGGGACACGGGCTGCGCCAGCGGGATGGTGGCCCTCCAGCAGGCGACCCACTACCTGCGGGCCCACCCCGGCCGCCGCGCCCTGGTCGTGGCGGCGGAGATCTGCTCGGCCGCCTACGTCCTGGACGAGGCCCTGGAGACGGCGGTCGCCAACGCCATCTTCGCCGACGGCGCGGCGGCCGCGCTCCTCGGCCCGGGGGGGAGCGGCCCGGCCCTCGTCGCGCACCACACGCTGTTCCGCTCCGCGTACCTCCCGCTCATGGGCTTCACCTTCCCCGGGGGGCGCCCCCGGATCCTCCTCTCCAAGGACATCCGGCACATCGGGGGGGAGATGGTGGAAGCCCTCGCTGCGCGCATCCTCGCCGCCCACGGCCTCCGGCAGGAGGCGATCCGCTTCTGGGTCCTCCACTCCGCCGGCCGCCGGGTGATCGAGCATGCCCGGGCGCGCCTCGGGCTCGGCGAGACCGACGTGGCCTTCTCCCGCGGGGTCCTCCGGCGCTACGGGAACATGTCCTCTGCCACCGTCCTCTTCGTCCTGGAGGCCGTGATGGCCTCCGGGCGGCCCTCCCCCGGGGACTACGGCGTCATGATGGCCCTCGGCCCGGGCTTCGCGGCGGAAGGGGCGCTGCTCCGGTGGTGAGACCGGCCCTCCTCTCCTCGCTGCCGCGGGAGACCGAGGCCACCGAGCGGATGGACGCGCCCGACCTCCCCGCCGCGCAACTGGCCGGGGCCCTCCGGAACCTCACCTGGCTCAACCGGTGCTTCGGCGGCTTCAGGGTGGCCGCGGACTTCACCGCGCGCCACCTGGCGGCCATCCCCGGGCGGACGCTGACGCTGCTGGACGTGGCCACGGGGGGCGCCGACATCCCGGTCGGCCTCGTCCGGCGGGCGCGGGCCGCCGGGCGCCGGCTGCGGGTGATCGCCCTCGACCTGCACCCGCAGACGCTGGCCTTCGCCCGGCAGGCGAGCGCGCCCTTCCCCGAGGTCACGCTCGTGCGCGGCGACGCCCGCGCGCTGCCGCTCCGGGATCGGAGCGTGGACTTCGCCCTCTGCAACCTCAGTCTGCACCACCTGGACGACGGAGGGGCGCTGCAGACGCTGAAGGAGATGGCCCGCGTGAGCCGCGTGGCCCTCCTGGTGAACTCCGGGCGCTGGCCGCGCGCGCGGGCCTGGCGGGCGCGCGCGCGCGCCGCCGGGCGTGGTTCCGGTTCGCGCTCGAGGCCCGGACTGGCCCGCAGGAGCGCTCGTGAGACCGCCGCGCCGGGCCCCGGTCTGCCTGGTGACACTGGCCCTGCTCTTCCTCGGGGCCGCACCTCCGCCCCCCTGTCCGGAACCGCCCGACCTTCCCGGCCGGCTCCTGCACGTCGTGCCGGAGAAGAGCAGCATCCGCTTCGATGCGGATGCGGTCCTGCACACGTTCGCGGGGGAGGGAGGGGAGGTGGAGGGCTGGATCGCGCTGTCGGCGCGGGATCCGGAGGAGGTCCTGGCCTGCGTGGCGGTCCCCGCATCCAGCCTCCGGACGGGGATCAGCATGCGGGATCACCTGATGCGGCAGAACCACCTGGAGGTCGAGCAATTCCCCTACCTGCGCTTCACTGTGCGGGGCGCGCGGATCCTGGAACGGCCGGGTGCCGGAGTGCTGCGGGCCGAGGTGCTCGGTGAGCTCACGGTCCACGGCGTCCCCCGGGAGCGGAGCCTCCCCGTCGAGGTCACCCTCGAGGAGCCAGCGCTGACGGCCGTCGGCTCCTTCCCGGTCCGGCTCTCGGACCACAGGATCGGCGCCCCGGCTTTCCTCTTCGTCCGGATGCGGGACCAGGTGATGGTGTCGGTGCGGCTCGTGGCGGCGCCGGAGGAGGGCAGGCCGTGACGAGCGGGGATCGGGCGCAGGTGGTGGTGGCGGGGGGTGGGCCGGCGGGCGCCGTCGCGGCGCTGGTGCTGGCCCGGCGGGGGGCGGAGGTTCTTCTCCTTGACCGGGCCCGCTTTCCCCGCCCGAAGCCCTGCGGCCAGTTCGTGGGGCCGGCGGGAGCCAGGCTCCTCGGAGCCCTCGGCCTCTGGGAGGCGGTCCGCGTGGCCGGGGCGAGCCCGATTCACGGGATCCGGATCGAGGCCCCCGACGGCTCGGTCCTCTTCGGCCATTTCCCGGAAGGGCCGAATGATGTGCCGGTCGCCTTCGCCCTCAGCCGGGAGCACCTCGACGCGGCGCTCTTGGCGATGGCACGCCTGGCCGGCGTCCGGATCCTGGAGGGGCACCAGGTCATCGCCGTGGAGGCCGGCCCGACGGAGGTCGTCCTCCGGACTCGGGCGGGCCGGGATCTGAGGACCCTGCGGGCCGAGTGGGTCATCGGGGCCGACGGACGCCATTCGGCGGTCGCCCGCGCGCTCGGGCTTCCACGGCGGCTCCTCCGCCTCCGGCGCTTCGGGATCCTGGCCGACTTCGCGGACTTTCCACAGACGGGCGACACGGCGGAACTCTTCGTCGGCCGGGGTGCCTATTGCATCATCAACCCGCTTGCCGACGGGCAGGCCTGCCTCGGCCTCGTGACGGACTGGAGCCCGGAGGCCTGCCGGGGCG
>JACPAU010000276.1 GCA_016180705.1 Candidatus Methylomirabilota bacterium | reverse complement strand
TACCTGCTCGACCTGGAGCGGGAAGACTGCTTCACGCGGCGCCACGCGGCCCTGCGCCTGGGCGAGGCCAAGGACCCGCGGGCGGTCCCCGCGCTCCTGAAGGCGAAGGAGAAGCCCCTGACCGAGAACTTCTGCATGTTCGGCGCCCTGGACGAGGCGCTGGCGAAACTGACCGCACGCTGAAGGAGAAGGCCGTGATCATCCAGTGCGGGCACTGCGGCACCAAGCACAAGGTCAACGAGGCACGGATCCCCCGGGGCGGGCTCCAATGCCAGAAGTGTCAGGGCCCGCTCCCGCTCCCCCAGGCCAGCGAGACCCGTGGGCGGGGTGGCCCCGAGGCCACGATGGTGGGGCGCCTGCCGACCCCCTCCGGCGCCCCCCTCAGCGCCGCCTCCGCGCTACGCCTCTCCCTGGTCATCCAGTCGGGGCCGGACCAGGGGAAGACCTACCCCATCAAGAAGGACCGAGTCATCATCGGCCGGAAGACCGGCGACCTCCTCCTGAGCGACCCGGAGGTCTCCGGCTCGCACGCCTCCCTGGACGTCGTTGGCAACACCTACGTGCTCCGGGACCTGCGGAGCACGAACGGGACCTACCTGAACGGCAGCAAGGTCACCGAGACCGAACTGAAGCACCTGGACGAGATCGCCCTCGGGAAGACCACCCTCATCTTCACCGTGAGCCACGCCGGCGACTAGCCGGAGAGGAGACGATGACGCGCTCCGCTCGGGTCGGGGGCCTGCTGGGGCTGGCGCTCCTGGCTGCGTGCGTCGTGGTCGCACCGGTGCCGGGGCCCGCGCCGATGCCCGAGGTGATATCGGCGCGGGAGATCCGCGCGGACGAGGTCCGGGCCACGGTCATTTACGCCGACGAGATCAAGGCGGGGGCCGTGCGGGGGACCGTCGTCCGGAGCGCGAAGCCCCGGGGCGGCTACGGCCGCGGGAAGGTGGAGGCCCCGGTCGTCATCGCCGGGACCATCTACGCGAAGGAGATCCGGGCCCGCCTCGTCTCCGCCGGGACCATCTACGTCCACGAACTGCACGTGGGCCGCTGATCTGACCGCCCGAGCCGCAGTGCGCCGCCGACGCCCCCTCCGGGGGGCGTCGCGGTTTTCGGGGCATCTAATACAAGCGACAGAACGAAAGTAACAACGTCCGGGTCCTGGCGCCGGCGCCGCCCCGGCCCCCGGCCCCCTGGGGAGCCCTCCCGTGGTTCCCCCCATCGGCCCAGAGCCGATGGGACCCCCCTCCGCTACGGGGGCCAGGGGGCGGCATCCGGCGCCACCCGGACGCTGTGTTACACAATGTATCTCGTTTGTATTAACGGATCCGGAGCGGCAGGTCCCGGAGGTCATCCAGGAGGAAGTCGGGGGCGGTCGCCTCCAGTTCCTCCCGCGACCGGAGCCCGTAGGTCACGGCGCAGGCGGCGCAGCCGGCGGCCCGGGCCATGGCCACATCCTGCGGGCCGTCCCCCACGACGAGAGTGGCGGTGGCCGGCAGGCCGAGCGTCGCCAGGATCGCCTCGGCCTGGGCCGGGTGCGGCTTCGCGTGCGGGGTGCTGTCCCCGCCCAGCACAAGGCGGAAGTGGTGCCCAAGCCCCAGCCCCTCCAGGATGGCGAGCGCGTAGGCCCGGGGCTTGTTGGTGGCGACCGCCATCGCCTTGTGCCGGAGGGCCGCCAGCGCCTCCGGCACGCCCGGATACGGGCGGGTCGCGTCGAGGAGGTGCGCGGCGTAGTGCTCCCGGAAGACCTGGATCCCCCGCTCCACGTCCGCCCCGTCGGAAACGCCCCGCGCGGCCGCCAGGGCGCGCGCGAGCAGTGGCCGGACCCCGTCCCCGACGAAGCGCGCGACCGCGTCCACCGGCAGCGGCGGCAGCCCCAGGTCACGCAGCGCGTGGTTCACCGAGGCGGTGAGGTCGAGCCGGGAGTCCACCAGCGTCCCGTCCAGGTCGAAGATGAGCAGGTCCACCCGCGGCCGCACCCGCCGCTCCCCCCTACCGGCCCCCCGCAGCCAGCCCGCAGCCAGGTACCGCTTGAGCCGCGCGAGCGCCTCCTCCAGGTTCGCCATCGAGTTCGCGTAGGAGAAGCGGAGGTACCCCTCGGCCCCGCTTCCGAAGTCGATCCCGGGGGCCAGGCCCACGTGAGCCCGCTCGAGGATGACGAAGGCCAGGCGCAGCGAGTCGCTCCCGAAGCGGCGGGCGTCGGCCAGGATGTAGAAGGCGCCGGTGGGCTCGTGCCGCACGCCGAAGCCGAGCCCGCGGAGCCCCTGAAGCAGGAACCGGCGCCGCTCGTCGTAGGTCTTCCGCATCCGCTCCACGTCCGGTCCCGCCTCCCGCAGCGCCGCCACCGCCGCCCACTGGACGAAGTCGCTGGCCGAGATGAAGAAGTTCTGGTGCATCTTCTGGAGGGGGCGGACGAGGGCCGGGGGGAGGATCAGGTACCCGAGCCGCCAGCCGGTCATGGCGTAGGCCTTGGAGAACCCGTTCAGGACGACGGCCCGCTCGGTGAACTCGAGGACCGAGTGCTCCCGGCCCTCGTAGGTCAGGCCATGGTAGATCTCGTCCGAGACCAGAAGCGGCCCGAGGTCGGCGAGGGCGCGCATCCGCTCCGGGGGCAGGAGGGCACCCGTGGGGTTGGCGGGGGAGTTCACGAGGATGGCCCGCGTCCGGGCCGTGCAAGCCGCCGCCACCGCCTCCGGCCGGAACTGGAAGCCGTCCGTCTCCGGGGTCGGGACCAGGACGGGCTCCCCCCCGGCGAAGCGGACGATGTTCGGATAGCAGGCGTAGTGGGGGTTCGTCAGGATGACCTCGTCCCCCTCCCGGAGGAGCGCCGAGAAGAGGAGCCACATCGCCGGCGAGGTCCCGGCGGTGACCAGGACCTGGTCGGGGGAGACCGTGACCCCGTAGCGGCTCGCGTAGTGCTCCGCGACGGCCTCCCGCAGGACGGGCAGGCCCAGGCTGTGGGTGTATTTGGTCCGCCCCTCCTTCAGCGCCCGGGCCGCCGCCTCCTGGATGCAGGCCGGCGTCGGGAAGTCGGGCTCCCCGAGCTCCAGGTGGATAATGCGGACGCCCTGCCGCTCGAGGGCGGTGGCGCGCTCCAGCACCTCCATGGCGAGGAAGGGCTGGATCTCCGCCGCCCGCCTGCTGATCATGGCTTCCTCACACTGCACAACCCGCGCCCGAACAGCAACCGGGCGGGCGCCGGGGCCCGCCTCCGCCGCAGCCCTGTCTACGTATCGGGCGGAGGCGGGGCCGGGCCTCGGGAAAGCCCGCCCGCGAGCAGCCCGGCGCGCCGGACGGCTAGTTAATGAACCGAAGCGGGACGCTCCGGCCCACCTGCTCCCGGACTTCCGAGAGCGCGAAGAAGGCGCGGAGGCCCTCCAGGTGGCGCGGGCTCAGATCGAAGGAGAGGTTCTTCCGGAAGTACTCCAGGCAGGCCTCCTCCGTCATCCCGACGCGGGCATGGACGGCGCGGCTGATCGCCTCCGCCCGCGCGAGCCCGTAGGTCCGGGACGCCGCGAGGGCCCGGTGCAGCGCCCGGACCTCCTCCGCCCGCTCCCCCCACACCTCCTCCCGGACAGCCCAGACTGCGAAGACGAAGGGAAGCCCGGTCCACGCCTTCCATTCCTCCCCCAGGTCCAGGTCGAAGGGGAAGCGCCGGCGGCCCGCCTCCTGCAGGGCCGGGTCGCCGATGAAGAGGCCGGCGGCCACGTCGGCGGGCAGGTCCTCCCCCGCGCCCGCGGACACGTACTCCGGCTCGACGCCGAACCGGCGGCGTAGCAGGACCCGCAGGAGGCAGGCGGAGGTCAGCGAGGCCGGCGCCAGCAGGACCCGGCGGCCCGTGAGGCTCCGCCACGTGAGCCGGCTGAAGCAGCGGACGCTCACCACCGCCCCGTCGCAGGCGATGGCCAGGCCCGGGAGGAGGCGCAGCGCCCCCGGCGCCCGCGCGTAGGCGAGCGACGAGATCACCGAGACGTCCAGGGCGCCCGCCATGAGCGCTTCGTTCAGGACGGCGGGCGTCCCCTCCACGATCGTGCACCGGGCCGGGGTGCTCCCGTCCTCCAGGCCGGCGTAGACCGG
>JACPAU010000283.1 GCA_016180705.1 Candidatus Methylomirabilota bacterium | reverse complement strand
CTCGAACTATCGGCTTCGCAGGAGGGCGACGAGACCGGCCGTGCCGAAGACGGCGTTCGGGAGCCAGGCGGCGAGCCACGGGGGGAGGACCTCCCCCCGTCCGAGCGGGAGGCTCAAGGAGAAGGCGAGCCAGTACAGGAAGGCCACCAGGATGCAGGCCGCTAGGCTCACGATGAGGCCGCGGCGGCCGACCCGCAGCGCGGCGGCCACGCCGATCAGCGCCATGAGCACGGGGAGCACCGCCCGCGCCGGCTTGGCGTGCAGGTCGGCCAGGATGCGGCGGACGTTCGCTCCCGAGGCCAGCAGGCGCTCGATATGCCGGCGCAGTTCCTGGAATCCCATCTCGGCCGGGTCCTTCTCGATTCGCTTGAAATCCTCCGGACCCTCCGTCAGCGCCAGCGGGTAGCGCGCCGTCCTGCGCACGCCGGCCAGGCGCCCGTTCGTGAAGGAGCGGACCATCGCCCGCTCGAGCACCCAGCCCGCTCCCTCCCCCTCCCACCGCGCCACCGGGGCGTCCACCCGCTCCACCAGCGCGAAGGCTGGCGTCAGGCGGAAGACCGTCACGTCCCGGAGGATTCCCTCGGCTCCCTGCAGGATCCCGATGTGCAGGAGCGTCTCCTCGCCTGCCCGGTACCAGATGTCGTTCTCGCGGGTCCGGCGGTACTTGGAGGTCTTCCCCAGTCGCGTCTCGCTGAGGTCGAGGGCGAGCGTGGTCGTCCGCGGAGCGAGCCACTCGGTCACCGCCCAGAGCCCGCCGCAGACGAGAAGCCCGAGCAGCAGGAGAGGCGCGGCGATGCGCAGTGTGCTCCAGTGCCCCATCCGCATCGCCAGCACCTCGTTCTGCCGGGTGAGCGTCCCCAGACTCAGCACGCAGGCGAGCAGGACGGAAGCCCAGGTCACCTCGGGGAGGACCTTCGGCACCAGGAGGAGGTAGTAGAGAGCTACGTCGCTGAGCCCGGCCCCTGCTTGCAGATACCGCCCCACGTTGTTGAGGAGGTCCACCAGGACGAAGACGCTGGTGAGGACGGTGAGGGCGAGGAGCAGGGCCTTCAGGCCCTCCCCCAGCAGGTAGCGGTCAAGCGTGCGCATGCCCCCCCCGCCGCCAGCGGAGCAGGCCCGCGAGCCGCCCCTCCCGCCCGCCCCGCACGAGCAGGACGAGACCGGCCGCGCCGATCACCGCATTGGGCAGCCATGCCCCCACCCCCGCCGGCACACGCCCCTGCGTCGCCAGGCCCTCCCCCAGGACCATGAACAGGTAGTAGGCGAGGGCGATCAGGACGCTCAGGGCGAGGCTCGCCCCCCGCCCGCTCCGGCGGACCTGGATCCCCAGCGTCGCCCCCACCAGGACGAAGACGAGCGCGGCCGTCGAGTTCGCGACCTTCTGGTGGAGCTGGAAGGCGAAGGGCGCCGCGCCCTTCCCGCTCCCCGCCGCCTCCCGGATCGCCTGCCGGAGTTCGGCGACTGTCATCTCGCGCGGGGAACGCTCCCGGTCTCCCCCTACCCCCGCCGCGGCGGGGTCGAGCCGCATCACGTACCGCCGGAAGGTCAGCAGGCGGTAGCGGGCCGGGTCGGCCGCCGGCCGGCTGTGCACGGTCCCCTCCTCGAGGGCGAGCGTCACCGCCCCGCCCTCGCCCTCCCCCTGCAGCCGCCCCCGCGCGGCGAAGATCTCCCGGGGCTCCCGGGGGTCCTGGGCGTCGGCGACGAAGATCCCCCGGAGGTCCCCCGTCTCGTCGTCCACCTCCTCCACGTACAGGATGAGGCCGTTCAGCTCGGCGCTGAAGAGCCCCTCGGTCAGGGCCAGCGTCGCCTTGGTCCGGGAGAGACGGAAGAGGAGGTCCCGGAAGCCCTGGTTCCCCCACGGGAGCGCCACGAAAGCCAGGTACGCGCCGAGGACGGCCGCCCCCACCCCGAGGAGGAGGGCCGGCACGATGAGCCGGTAGAGCGACCAGCCGGCGGCCCGGAGGGCGAGCACCTCGTTGTCCGCGGCGAGCCGCCCGTACGCGCTGAGCGTGGCGAGGAGCACCGCCATGGGGACCGTGATGACCAGGAAGGAGGGGAGGAGGTAGCCGAAGAGGGTGAGGACGGTCCCCGCCGGCACCGGTCACGATCAGTTCCATGAGCCGGAGCAGCCGCCCCGCGAAGAGGACCAGCGTGAAGAGGAGGAGCCCCACCGCGAGCGAGGCGAGCATCTCGCGCAGAACGTAGCGGTCCACGATCCGCATCGGCTCCTCCGGCCCGCCATCCTACCCGAGCCGCCGCGAAACTTCACGGGAATTCCGGGGACTCGTTTGGACTTGCCATGCAGGCCCCGCCATGGCATCCTGCCGGCTGCCCTGCTCCGGCCAGGCCGGTCGGGGGCGCGGGCGGGAGGAGGTGGAGGGGACATGGCGGAGGTGCTGGAGAAGGGGATGGCGTCGGCGCTGGCCAACGGCCTCAAGGCCACGCCCGGCGTGGATGCGCGGGTGCAGGAGGGGTTTGCCGGGCTGCTCACGGAGTTGGCGAAGCCCGGGGTGACCGAGGCCGACGCGGAGCGCCGGGTGAAGGCCTGGCTTGACGCCGCGCCGGGTCACGCCGTGACCGTGCTCCGCTCAGTCGTCCTCGCCGCGGCGTCCCAGAAGCGCGTCGCGAGGGACGCCTGGCTCTATCGCGCGTTCGTCGGGCGGAAATCCCGTGGGGAGCGGAGGGGAGCGATGGCGACGCGACGCGAGGTGATCCGGACGGCGAAGGCGGCGGCCCCGCGGGTGCCGATCTCGCAGGCGGTCCGGGCCGGGGAGACCATCTATTGCTCGGGGGCCGTGCCGGTGGACCCGGCGACCGGCACGGTCGTGCAGGGGGACATCACCGTCCAGACCCGGCGCGTGCTCGAGAACCTGAAGGCCATTCTCGAGGCCGCCGGCTCGTCCCTGGAGCGGGTGCTTAAAGTGACCGTCTTTCTCGTGGACCGGGCCGACTTCCCCGGGATGAACGCCGTCTTCCGGGAGTACTTCCCGAAGGACCCGCCGGCCCGCTCCACGATCCAGGCCGGCCTGATGCTGGACGCCCGGGTCGAGATCGAACTCATCGCGCTCGCCGCCGGCCGGCGCCCCGCGGCCCGCGCACCCCGCCCGAAGCCCGCGCGCCGCTCCAGAAACTAATACTAACGACAGAACGCAAGTGACAACGTCCGGGTCCTGGCGCCGGCGCCGCCCCGGCCCCCCTGGGGAACCCTCCCGTGGTTCCCCCCATCGGCCAAGAGCCGATGGGCCCCCCCTCCGCTACGGGGGCCAGGGGGCGGCATCCGGCGC
>JACPAU010000200.1 GCA_016180705.1 Candidatus Methylomirabilota bacterium | reverse complement strand
GGCGGACCGGGCCGAGGCGGTCGCCCGGACCATCGCCTGGCTCACCCGGTTCCTGCCCGAGGGAGAGGCCTGAGGGGGCGATGCAGGGGGAGCGCTTCCTGCTCCGACTCGGGAAGGAGATCGCTGAAGAGATGGCCCGGCACGCCCGCGAGACCTTCCCGGAGGAGTGCTGCGGGGTCGTCCTGGCGGCGGAGGCAGGGGACGTCCTGCGCCGCTGCACGAACGTCCAGAACCGGCTGCACGCCCAGGACCCGGTCAGCCACCCCCGGGACGCCCGGACCGCCTACTACATTGACCCGGTGGAGGTGCAGCAGATCCTGAACGAGGCCGACCGCCGGGGATGGGCGATCAAGGTCATCTACCACTCCCACCCCGACCACGAGGCCTACTTTTCGGCCGAGGACAGGACCAGGGCCCTGGCGCCGTGGGGCGACCCGCTCTTCGGGGACGCCGCCTACGTGGTGATATCGGTCGTCGCGCGCCAGGTCCGCCAGATGAAGGCCTTCGCCTGGAACCCCACCGCCAAGGACTTCGTCGAGGTCCCGATCGAGACTGCCTGAATCCCGGCCGCCGACTCCGGCCGCCCCCCGCGCCCCCGCGGGAGACCCGCGGGCCTCGGTCGGTTATAATGACCCCCATGGGGCGACCCCACACCATCCCCGGCCGCGTCGCCGCGGCCGCCGAGGCCTTCGGGGACGCCGTCGCCATGCAGGCGAAGGGCGCGGCGGGGTATGTCCGCCTCGCCCACCGCGAGGTGTCGGCGCGGGCGGCGGCGGCGGCGGCCGGTCTTGTCGCTCGCGGACTCAAACCCGGCGACCGGGTCGTCCTGCTCTCGGAGAGCCGCCCGGAATGGGGCGTCGCCTACCTCGCGATCACCGGCGCCGGCGGGACCGCGGTCCCCCTCGACGCCCAACTGACCGACCCGGAGATCGCGAACTGCGTCCGTCACGCCGGGGCGGGGACCGTCATCGCGTCGGGCCGATTCCGGGAGCGGCTCGCGGCGCTCGCCAGCCAGGGCCTCCCGCTGACCCGCGTTGACCTGGACGGCGGCCCGGGGGCCCTTGCCTTCGACGCCCTGGCCCCCGGCGTCCTAAAGTTCGGCCTCTCCCGCCCCGACGACAACTTCCTGGTCCTCCTGCCGCTGCACCACTCGTTCGCCTTCATGGCCGACTTCCTCGTCCCCCTCCTCTCCGGCGCCCGAACGACCTACCCGGAGAGCCTGAAGGCCCCCGACCTGCTCGCCGCCATGCAGGAGACCGGCGTCACGGTCCTGGTCGGGGTCCCGCAACTGTACGCCATGCTCCACCGGGGCCTGCTGGAGCAGGTCAAGCGCCGCCCCGCCCCCGCCCGCGCGGCCTTCCGCTTCCTCCTGGCTGCGAGCGGCCGCCTGCTCCCGCTCGTCGGGGAGCGCGCGGGCCGTCTCCTCTTCCCCCAGGTTCACCGGCGCTTCGGCGGCCGGCTCCGCATCCTGGCCAGCGGCGGCGCGAAGCTGGACCCCGCGGTCGCGGCCGACTTCCGCCGGCTGGGTTTCCAGGTCCTGGAGGGCTACGGCCTCACCGAGACCGCCCCCGTCGTCTCCTTCAACCCCCCCGAGCACCCCATCCTCGAGTCGGTCGGCCGGCCGCTGCCCGGCGTCGAGGTCCGCATCGCGGCGCCCGACGGCGACGGCGTGGGGGAGATTCTCGTCCGGGGCCCTAACGTGATGGCCGGCTACTACCGGAACCCGGAGGCGACCGCCGAGGCCATCCGGGACGGGTGGCTGCACACGGGGGACCTGGGCTACCTGGATGCCGGCAACTACCTCTACATCACCGGGCGCGCGAAGGAGGTCGTCGTCCTCCCCTCGGGGAAGAACATCTACCCCGAGGAGGTGGAGGCGCACTACCAGCAGTCCGTCTACATCGAGGAGATCTGCGTGGTCGGGGTCGAGGCCGGCGACGGCCCGGCGACCGAGAGCCTGCGGGCGCTCGTCCTCCCGGACTTCGAGTACCTCAAGGCCCAGCGGCTCTCGAGCGCCCGGGAAGCGATCCGCTGGGACATGGAGAACTATTCCCGCCTGCTGCCGCCCTTCAAGCGGGTCACCGGCTTCAGCCTGGTCAAGGAACCATTCCCCCGGACCCGCCTCGGGAAGATCCAGCGCCACCGCGTCCAGGAACTCTACCGCGACCTCCTCGCCGCCCCGCCGAGCGCGGAGCCCGCCGCCCCCGCGGACGATCCCCTCCTCGGGCGGCCGGGAGCGGACCGGATCCTCGACCTGCTGCGGCAGCGCGCGCAGGGACGGCCGGTCCGCCTCGACGACAACCTGGAGCTGGACCTGGGGATCGACTCGCTCGGCCGCCTGGAGCTGGTCGTAGCCCTCGAGGAGATGTTCGGGATCGAGCTGCCGGACGAGGCGGGCTCGGAGGTCTTCACCGTCCGCGAACTGCTCACCCGGGTCCTCGAGGTCGCCGAGAGCGGCGGCCCTCCCGCCGCGACCCGGCGAGACCCCTGGGAGGCGATCCTCAACACGCCCCCGGACGAGGCGGATGCGGCGCGGCTCGCGGCGGGTACGTCCCGCCAGGCGCGGATCTTCACCTGGTGCTTCCGGATGCTCTGCTGGCTCCTGTTCACCACGCTCTGCCGCCTGCGCGTCCGGGGACGCGAGCGGGTCCCGGCCGGCAGCCCCTTCATTCTCGCCGCGAACCATGCCGCGTACGTGGACGCCTTCGTCATTGCGGCGGCCCTCTCCTTCCGGGAGGTCACCCGGCTCCACTACGTGGGGTTCCAGACCTTCTTCCAGCACCCGCTGCTGGACTGGTTCGCCCGCAACGTCCGGGTCATCCCCATTGACATGGACGCTTACCTCGCCCGAGCCCTGCGGACGGCCGCCCACGTGCTGCGGCAGGGCAAGGCCCTCTGCGTCTTCCCCGAGGGGGCCCGCTCGATTGACGGCACGATCAAGCCCTTCAAGAAGGGGACCGGCATCCTCGCTTTGGCGGCGAAGGTCCTGCTGGTCCCGACGCACCTCGGCGGGACCTTCGACGTCTGGCCGCGCGGGCAGCGCTGGCCGCGGCCGGCGCCCATCCGGGTGACCTTCGGGGAGCCGGTCAGCGTGGACGAGTTACTGCGGGACCCGGCCGCGGTCGGGGCGGACGACCCGGAGCGCCTAATGGCGGCACTGCGGGCCCGGGTCGCGGCGTTAGCCGGTTCCGTTGATGCCGGCCCGCCCCTCGCCTAATTCAAACGACACAACGCGGTGACACCGTCCGGGTCCTGGCGCCGGCGCCGCCCTGGCCCCCGGCCCCCCTGGGGAACCCTCCCGTGGTTCCCCCCATCGGCCCAGAGCCGCTGGGCCCCCCCTCCGCTACGGGGGCAGGGGGCGGCATCCGGCGCCACCCGGACCCCGTGTCACACAATTCATGCCGTTTGTATTAGAGCATCAGCATGGTGCCGTTGACGTCCAGCGTGGCGCCGCTCACGAAGGAGGCCTCCGGCGAAGCCAGGAAGGCGACCGCGGCCGCCACCTCCTCCGGCGTTCCCAGACGGCCCATCGGGCTTCGCGCGAGGAGCCGCTCCTTCTCCTGGGGGTCCAGGGAGGAGAGGATCCGCTCGGTCGCGATCGGGCCGGGGGCGACCGCGTTGACGGTGATCCCGCGCCCGGCCACGTCCCGCGCCAGGTGGCGGGTGAGGCCGAGGAGTCCGGCCTTCGCCGCCGTGTAGTGGGCGCCCTGCAGCGTGCTCATCGAGCGGCCCGCGATGGAGGCGACGTTCACGATCCGGCCGTAGCCCTGCATGAGCATGGTGGGCAGCACCGCCTTGCAGCAGAGGAAGGCGCTGGTGAGGTTGAGGCGGAGCATCCCCTCCCAGGCCTCCTCGCTGATCTCCAGGATCGACGCGGCCCGCTGGCCGCCGCCCACGCCGTTCACCAGGATGTCGATGCGCCCCCAGGCCGCCACTACCCGCTCCACCATGGCGGCGACCTGCGCCCCCTCCCGGGCGTCGCAGGGGACGGCCAGGGCCTTCCCCCCCGCGGCAGCGATGTCCCGGCGGGTCGCCTCGCCGGTGTCGGGCTTGAGGTCCACGCAGGCCACCGCCGCCCCGGCACGCGAGAGGGTGAGCGCCGCGGCCCGCCCGATCCCGCTGCCGGCGGCGGTCACGATGGCGACGCGCCCGGCGAGGTCCGTCATGGCTTCCCCGCGGGTCCCCCGGCGGCCGCCCGCCGCGCCCCTTGGCAGCCGCCGGCGGGGCCGAGTATACTCCTCGCGTCGCCGGGGCCCGTGGCCCCGGGAAAGGAGGCGACCGGCATGGCCGACGCGGTCCTCATCTTCGGCAAGGACACCTGACCCTTCACCAACGCGGCCCGGGAGGACTACGCGAAGCGGAAGGTGCCCTTCACGTACATCGACGTGACGAAGAAGAAAGCCGACCTGGAGCAGATGCTCCGCCACTCCAAGGGAAAGCGGGAGGTGCCGGTCATCGTCGAAAAGGGCCGGGTCACCATCGGCTTCGGGGGCTCCTGAGAGGTCTAGCGGCCGGCCGGGAGCCGGCCTCAGGACGCACGGCGGCCGTCCGGGGGATGCCCGGGCGGCCGTCACCGTTTAGCTGGTCAGGATCTTCGACGGCCCGGCGATGGCCGCCGAGATGTTGGAGAGCTCGGTGATGAGGATGACCAGCAGGTCGTCCACCGAGATCAGCCCCACCATCCGTCCCTGCCCGTCCAGAATGGGGAGCCGCCGGATCGAGGCCTCCGCCATCTTCATGGCCGCGTCCATCAGGCTGTCGTTGGCCCGGCCGGTGATCACGTGCCGGCACATGACCTCCTCCACCCGGGTCGCCTCGGGGAGCCGGCCCTCCGCCACCACGGCGAGGACGATGTCCCGGTCCGTGAGGATCCCGACCGGCTTGCGGGTCGCGCCCGTGACGACGACGCAGCCCACCCCCTCGTCCCGCATCCGCTTCGCCGCCGCGGCGACCGTCTCGCTCGGCCGCACCGTGACCGGCTTCGTGTTCATCACGTCTCCGAGGATCATGCGTCGCCTCCCGCGCGAGGGGCTTTTCCGCTTGCGATTGTAGTCGGCCGGTGTTAGTAAATCAAGCGTTGCGGCGATCCGGGGCGCACGGCGGCGGCGGGCGCGCCCCGTTTCCGTTCGGAGCCGGGAGGAACGGTGGAGGGACGCGCGGGGATCATCCGGCGGACCGAGGCGGCACCGTCCGCGCCTCCCGGCGGGGAGGTCCGGCTCGGCCAGTACGTCGTCCTGGAGGAGCTGGCGGGCGGCGGTATGGCCCGCCTCTACCGCGCGCGCCACGCGAGCCTGGGCCGGGTCGTGGCCCTGAAGGAGCTGCTCCCCCGCTACCGCGACGACCCGGCGATGCAGGAGCGCTTCCGCCGCGAGGCGGAGCTGGCCACGAGCCTCGCCCACGACCACATCGTCCGGGCGTACGAGTTCTGGGAGGACGCGGGGCGGGCCTTCCTGGCCCTGGAGTTCGTGGACGGCCTCGACGGCAAGTCCCTCCTCGAGCGCGCGGGGCGGCTCCCGACCCCGGTCGCCGTGGCCGTCGGCGTGCAGCTCTGCGACGCGCTCGCCTACGCGCACCGGCGCGGCATCATTCACCGGGACCTGAAGCCGAGCAACATCCTCATCGGGGCTGACGGCCGGGCCAAGCTCGGCGACTTCGGGATCGCGCTCCTGCCCGATGCCTCGACCCTCACCCGCAGCGGCCAGGCCTTCGGCACCCCAGCGTACATGTCCCCGGAGCAGATCGAGGGGGAGGCGCTCACGCCGGCCTCCGACCTCTTCGCGCTCGGGATCGTCCTCTACGAGTTCTGCACGGGGGTCAAGCCGTTCCCGGGGGATGCGGAGAGCAGCGTGGTGGACCGGATCCTCGCCGCCGAGCCGCAGGCGCCGCGGTCCATCGCCCGGGAGGTGACCTGGGCGCTGGAGCGGGTGATCCTGCGGACCCTGAAACGGCGGCCGGCCCAGCGGTACCCGGAGGCCCCGGCGCTCCGGGCGGCGCTGCTCGAGGCCGTCCCGCTCACGGCGGCCGAGGCCCAGAAGGCCCTGGGAGAGGCCGTGGGTGCGGCCCGGCGCGTCCGGCGCGGGCGCCCCGACCCCCTGGCCCCGGCCCGCACGACCCGCGCTGCCCGGCTCCTGGCCGGCCTCGGGCTCTTCGCGATGGTCGCGGTCGCGTTTCCGGGCTGGCTCCGCTGGCACACCCAGGGGCAGCCCTCGGGAACGGCGGGCGTGAGCCGCGCCCCCGCGCCGTCCGCCGTGGCTCCCCCCGGGGCGCCGCCCCTCGCCCCGGGGCCGGCGCCGTCCGCGCCGTCCGCCGCGCCGGCTGCGCCGATCCTCACGCACACGGTTCGTTCGGGGGAGACGCTCGGCGGGATCGCCCTCCGGTACTACCGGGACGTCAGGCACTTCCCCCTCCTCGTCGCGGCCAACCGCCTCGATCCCCGCGTCCCCCTCAAGCCGGGACAGGCGCTCCGGATCCCGACTGGCGAGCCGTACGAGGTCCGGCCGGGGGACAGCCTTTTCGGCATCGCCGAGCGGGTGCTGGGCGACCGCCGGCGGGTCTGGGCCCTCCTGGATCTCAACGGCCTGCGGGAGCCGGATCGCCTGCTGCCCGGCCAGACGCTCAGCCTGCCCATCCGCGTGACCCACGAGGTGCGGCGGGGGGAGACCCTCGCGGCCGTCGCCGAGCGGTTCTACGGTTCGGCCGCCCTCGCCGCCCGGATTGCCCGCTACAACTTCCTCCCGGACGGGGAAGCGCCTTCGGAGGGGACGCGCCTGGAGATCCCCCTCCTGCCGGCCGGTCCGCCCCGGGGGTGAGGGAGGCGGCATGTCGGTCCCGACCGGAAAGCCCGAGGAGAGCACGGCCCCCGTGACCCGCCCCAAGCGGCGGGCTGCGGGCGCGCCGCGGCCGCGCGCCGCCGTGGTCATCGTGGAGGGGCCGGGGGCCGGCCAGGAGTACCCCCTCGAGAAGCCCGTGAGCGTGGTCGGTCGGGAGAAGGGCGCGGACATCCTTCTGCCGGATTCCGCCGTCTCGCGGCGCCACGTCGCCCTCGAGACCGCCGGCGCGGCCTTCCGCCTGAAGGATTTGGGGAGCACGAACGGCACGCTGCTGAACGGCCGGAAGATCCGGGAGAGCGCGCTGCGCCACGGGGACCGCTTCCAGGTGGGCAACACGGTCCTGCAGTTCGTGGTGGAGGAGCCGGAGGGCGGCGGGCCCGTGTACGAGGTCGAGTGAGGTCCGCCACGGTGCGGGGCTCGGCCGCGCGCGGCGGCGCTTGACCGGGGGGAGGGCGTCGGCTATGCTCCCGCTGCTCTCGCGCCCCCGATGGCCGGCGGCGATGGGAGGGCGGAAGGAGGGCGAGCCGGGATGCAGACGGCAACACGGGTCCTGACGTTGGCGGAGGCGACGGTCCCGCGGGGCGGCCTGCTCCGGGACGCCCTCCTGGTCGTGGGCTGCAGCCTCCTCACGGCGCTGTGCGCGCGGATCGTGATCCCCCTCCCGTTCACCCCGGTTCCGATCACGGCACAGACGTTCGCCGTCCTGCTCACGGGCGCCGCCCTCGGGGCGCGCCGGGGGGCGGCGGCCATCGGCCTGTACGTGCTCGAGGGCCTGCTCGGCCTGCCCGTCTTCGCCGGCGGCGCCGCCGGGCTCGCCCGGCTCCTCGGGCCGACGGGGGGCTACCTGCTCGGCTTCATCGCCGCCGCCTATCTCACCGGCACGCTGGCCGAGCGCGGGTGGGATCGGACCGTGCGCTTCGCGGTGGCGGCCATGGCGGCCGGCAACCTGGTCGTGTACCTGTTCGGGGTCCCCTGGCTCGCCGTCTTCCTCGGGTGGCCGAAGGCGGTCACCGGCGGCCTCCTGCCCTTCATCCCCGGCGACCTCTTGAAGCTGGCGGCCGCGGCCCTCGTCCTGCCGGGGGCGTGGGCGCTGGTCCGGCGAGGCCGCGTCCGCTGACGCGTCCCGAAAACGCAGCGGCCCCCCGGGGGAACTTCCCCGGGGGGCCGCACACTTTTTGAAGCCGACCGTCAGGCCGGGTACCGGAGGAGCAGGTTCCGGATCTCCTGGCTGATCCGGAGGGCCTCGTCGTGGGCCCGCTGCCAGACGTTGCGGCCGAAGATGAGACCGGTGGTGCCGGCGTCCATGGCGATCCGGGCCTTGTCCATCAAGTCGGCGTCCGAGATCTTCGACCCTCCCGAGACCAGGACCAGCGTCCGGCCGGCCGCGCGGACCACCCGCTCCATGGCCTCCTCCTGGCTGACCCGGAGGGTGTTGTAGGGTTTCGGCGCGTCCTTGTCCTTCTCGGGGTCGAGGACGGGCATGTTCACCTTCACTACGTCGGCCCCGAGCTCGGCGGCGACGCGGGCCGCGTACTCGACCGCGTAGAGGCCGTCGCGCCCGCCCTTCTTCTTGATGGCCTCTCCCCTCGGGTACGCCCAGATGATCACGGGCATCCCGAAGCGCTCCGCCTCCTCCCGGACGCCCATGAACTGGACGAAGTCCTCGGGCTGGGCCGGGGAGCCCACGTAGAGGGTGTAGCCGACGGCCTCCGCCCCCATCCGGACCGCATCCTCCACGGAGGCCAGGCAGGGGGAGAGCGCGTGGCTGTCGTCCGGGATCTCGGTCTTCCCGTTGAGCTTCAGGACGAGGGGCACGATTCCCTCGAATCCCCGCATGTACTTGGCCGCCAGCCCCACCTGGAACACGATCCCCGAGTAGCCCCCCTCCCGGGCGATCCGGAGCTGGTACAGGGGGTCGAGGCTCTCCGGGTTCTCGAAAAAGTCCCGGGGCCCGTGCTCGAGCCCCTGATCAATCGGGAGGAGCAGGAGAGTTCCGTTCCCCGGGCCGTGCTCGTACAGCAAGCGCCGCAGGCGCGTCCGCTTGCCCAGGCTCAGGTCGAGGTCTTCCAGGGTCGGCCGCCGTACCCGCACCTTCATGTCCGTCCCTCCTGTCTCCGCCGGTGAGCAATTGCTCCGGCTACTATAGCGCAGGCGCCGGCCGCCGCGCCAGCCCTCGCCGGGCGGCCTCTGCCTTGACCGGGAGCGGAGCGGCCCGCTATCCTGCCGCTGACCGCCCCCCCCGGCAGGCGCCGGTCGGGCGGTCCGGGGGGCGCGAATGACCCGCTTCGTCAAGGCGCACGGGCTCGGCAACGACTACCTGGTGCTGGAGGAGGCCGGACTCCCCTTCCCCCTGACGCCCCCGGCGATCCGGCTCCTCTGCCACCGCCACTACGGCGTCGGCTCGGACGGCATCCTGCTGCGCACGGAAAGCCGCGCCGCGGACTTCGGCCTGCGCATCTTCAACCCGGACGGCAGCGAAGCAGAGAAGAGCGGCAACGGCCTCCGGATCTTCGCGCGCTACCTGGCGGAGGCCGGGCACGCGCGTGCGGACGCCTTCACCGTGGAGACGAAGGGGGGCGTGGTCCGGGCGGCCCTCCACCGGGAGAGCGGGCGGATTGTCGATATCACCGTGGACATGGGGCGGGCCGCCTTCTGGAGCGGCGAGATCCCGGTGCGGGGGCCGGCGCGGGAGGTCGTCCAGGAGCCGCTCGAGGTGGACGGCGAGCGCCTCGCCGTGACCTGCGTCTCGGTGGGGAACCCGCACTGCGTCGTCCTGGTGGATGCCCTGGACGCCGCCCGCATCCGGCGCCTGGGGCCGAGGCTCGAGCACCACCCCGCCTTTCCGAACCGCATCAACGTCCAGTTCGCCCGGGTGCTCAGCCGTACGCGAGTCGCCATCCTCATCTGGGAGCGCGGGGCGGGCTTCACCCTGGCCTCCGGGTCCTCGGCCTGCGCCGTGGCCGCCGCCTGCCGGAAGATCGGGCTTACCGACGACCGGGTCACCGTCGAGATGCCCGGCGGCATCTTGGCCATCGAGGTCGCGCCCGACTTCCGCCTCCGGATGACGGGACCGGCCGAGCCGGTCTGCGCGGGGACGCTCAGCGCCGATCTCGAGGCCCGCTGCCGGGCCGGCTGGGAGCCCCCCGCGGCATAGGGCGGTGGGCATGGACGAGATCTACCTCGACACCGAAAGTCAGCGGGGGCCGGAGGAGGTCCCCGGGGGCTGGGAGAACATCCCCGCCTTCGGCCTCGCTGTCGCGGTGACCTGGGACCCCGCCTTCGGCTTCCGGGACTGGCTCGAGCCGGACGCCGCCCTCCTGCTGCAGGAACTCGCCCGCTTCCCCCGCCTCATCACCTTCAACGGCAACCGGTTCGACCTGCCCCTCCTCTCGGCCTACGGCCCCACGGTGGCCCTGCGCCCGAGGTCCTTCGACGTCCTGGCCGACCTCAAGCGCCGCCTCGGGTTCCGGGTGAGCCTGGGGGACCTCGCCCAGGCGACCCTGGGACGGGGGAAGGGGGGGAGCGGGGAGGAGGCGATCCGGTGGTGGCGCTCCGGGGACCCGGCGCTGCGGCGCAAGGTGGTGGAGTACTGCCGCCAGGACGTGGCGCTCCTGCGGGACTGCGTGGAGTATGGACGCCAGCACGGCTTCGTCTTCATCCCGGGGCCCGCCGCGGACGGCCCCGCGCAGCGGGTCTACGTGGCCTGGGCCCCGGCGTAACGGGCGGGCTGCGCTCGGAACGGGCGGCTGGGCGTCTGGGGAGGGTCGGGAGGCGGGGGGAGGGCTTACGGGCGCGGGGGCTCACGCCGGCGGGCAGCCGCCTTCCGGGCTAACGCCTCCTCGAAGGGCGTGGGCTCCCGGACGATCGGCACGTGTTCCCCGTCTACGAGCCGGTGGTTCAGCACCACGGGAATCCACCGGATCCAATCCTCGTGATCGGTCACCAGGTGGGACTCGAGGCGCCCGGTCGCCCGGTCCACGCGAAAGCCGGTGGGGAGGGCGCAGAGCATCTCGTAGGCCTCGGTGGAGATGGACGTGCAGAGGTCCCCCAGGGCGATGTCCGACCGCTCCCGGGAGAATCCCTGAATGACCCCGTCGTCAGTATGGTAGACGTACGGCATCCGTCGCTTTCCTACGTCGTGTCCCGGTAGATCTGGACGTCCGCGCGGCTGCGGAGATCCCGGAGCCAGGCAGCCAGGATGTGCTGCTCTTTCTGTGCCAGGAGGCTCTCCTGCCAGGTCGCCCGCTCCTTCTCGTACGCGGCCATGTCGGGGGCGGTCCGCTTCAGGAGCCGCAGGACGTACGAGGCGGTCGCCGCCTCGACAACCGGGCTCACCTCCCCCGCCTTCAGCCGGAAGGCCGCCAGCCCGAACGGCTCGGCATCGGCCGGGGCCACCACCGGGCGCCCCAGGGTGAAGGCCTCGGTCCTCTTCACGGTTGCCTTGGCTTCCGCCCCCGCCTTGGCCCAGGCCGTCCCGGCCGTGACCGCGCTCCAAAACCGCTCCGCGGCCTCCCGCCCCTCCGCCCCCGGGGGGAACGCTGCGTACTCCACGGCGACCTGCGCCCTCGCCGCCCGAAAGGCGGCCCGCGCCTCGGTCTCGGACACCTTGGCCGTCCCGCGGACGAGCTCCACGATCTTCCGGCGCAGGAGGTCCTGGCGGATCTGCCCCTCGAAGGTCTCGGGGGTGATCCCATTCGCCCTGAGGATCTCCAGATACAGGTCCCGGTTGAACCGTCCCTCCGTCGCGAAGAGCGGCGTCGTCTTGATGGCGGCGACCAGTTCGTCCTCGGTCACGCGCAGGCCGACCCGCTCGGCCTCGTGGAGGATCAGGGCCCGGGTGATGAGGTCCTCCAGCACCCGGGAGCGCAAGTTCATGGCCTCGAAGAGGCGGGCGTTCGCCTGCTCCCCGTAGAGCCGCCGGAGGAACTCCTCGTGGCGCTTGTAGGCCTCGGCGTACTCGGTCTGGAGGATCCGGGTCTGCCCGACGGTCGCGAGGACGCCCGGGCCCCCCGTGGCCGCCCGGGGGCCCATCCCCCAGTAGAAGAGGGTCCCGATGAAGGTAATGATCACTAGCCACATGACGGGGAGGAAGATGGTCTTGAAGGACTTCCTGAGGGCGCGCATCATGGCGGGTCGGGTCTCCCTCCGCTGCCGACGTGGTTCGAGGATAGCGGAAGGGCGGGCGGCGCGCAAGAGGGCGCTTGGAGCCCTTGTTTTTCGGAAAAGGGTGTGGTAAGTGTCGGCCCGCGGGTTTCGGGCATAATTCCTGCAATGTTATCAGCGCCGGCGGCGTGGCCGGAACACCCTCCGTGGAGGAGGACGCAATGATCTTCAACTGGTTCTACGGAATGTTCTCCAACGACCTGGCCATCGACCTGGGGACGGCCAACACGCTCATCTACGTCCGGGGGAAGGGGATCGTCCTCTCGGAGCCGAGCGTC
>JACPAU010000199.1 GCA_016180705.1 Candidatus Methylomirabilota bacterium | reverse complement strand
CCTCCTCGGGGCCATCCTCCGCTACGTGACGGAGGGGGCCCCGCCCGACTTCGCCCCGATGAATGTGAACTTCGGGCTGCTGCCCCCCCTCCCCCGCCCCGTCCGGAACCGCCGGAGGCGGTCGGAGGCGCTCGCGGAGCGCGCCCTGGGTGCTCTCGAGGCCTGGCGCCGATTCTTGGGTTGACGGGGGCCGGGACTGCGCGTATTGTCTGCGCCGAGGGGGATGGCGCGCGCCGCCCCCTCTTCGCCATTTTGGCGCGGTGGGCAGGTGGGCATGCGGGAGCAGATCGGGGCGTACCTGAGGGCGCTGGCGCGGGGTGGGGCTTCCCCGCACACCTGCCGGGCCTACGCGGCCGACCTCGACCAGTTCGCCGCCTTCCTCGAGCGCCGCAGCGGGCCGGCCGAGGGGCCGGTCCGGCTCGAGGCGGTGGATCCGCTGGCGGTCCGGGCATTCGTGGCCGCGCGCCTCCAGGCCGGGGACGCCCGCCGGACGGTGGCCCGGAAGCTGGCGGCGGTCCGGGGCTTGTTCCAGGCCTGCTGCCGCGAGGGGCTCCTGCGGGCGAACCCGGCCCGGGTCGTCCCGAGCCCGCGGGGGCCGCAGCGCCTGCCCCGATACCTCACGGTGGACGAGGCGGCGCAGTTGCTCAGCGGGCCGGCCGGGACGACGCCGGAGGCCCTGCGGGATTACGCCCTCTTCGAGCTGGCCTACTCCTCCGGGCTCAGGGTGGGGGAGCTCACGGGGCTCGACGTCCCGGCTCTTGACCTGGATGAGGGGCTGGTGCGGGTCCTGGGGAAGGGGCGGAAGGAGCGGGTTGTCCCGCTGGGGAGCCGGGCGGTGGCCGCGCTCCGGGCCTATCTCGCGCGGCGCGCCGAGCTGGCGCCCGGCCGGGGCGGCGGGAGCGCGGCCCTGTTCCGGAACCGGGGGGGCGGGCGGCTCACGGCCCGGAGCGTCGCCCGCCGGCTCGCGGCGGCGCTCGCACGGGCGGGGCTTGCCGGCCGGATCACCCCCCACGGCCTCAGGCACTCCTTCGCCACGCACCTGCTCGACGCGGGGGCCGATCTGCGGGCCATCCAGGAGATGCTCGGGCACGCCCGGCTCTCCACGACGCAGCGCTACACCCACCTGCACCTGGACCGGCTCATGGAGGTCTACGATCGGGCGCACCCGAGGGCCTGACGGGGAGGCTGGCGTGGCCGGCGGTCCGGCGAGGGCGCGGGGCACCACCATCCTCTCGGTCCGGCACCGGGGGAAGGTCTGCCTGGCCGGCGACGGCCAGGTCTCCTTCGGCGACACCATCATGAAGCACACGGCGAAGAAGGTCCGGCGCCTCTACCACGATCAGGTCCTGGTGGGGTTCGCCGGGGCGGCCGCGGACGCCTTCGCCCTCTTCACGAAGTTCGAGGCGAAGCTGGAGGAGTACCGGGGGAACCTCACCCGGGCGGCGGTGGAGCTGGCGAAGGACTGGCGGACCGACCGGGTGCTGCGGCGCCTGGAGGCGCTCCTCGCGGTCGCGGACAAGGAGCATTCGCTCCTCCTCTCCGGGACGGGGGACATCATCGAGCCCGACGACGGGATCATCGCCGTCGGCTCGGGGGGCCCCTACGCGGCCGCCGCGGCCCGCGCCCTGGTGAAGTTCACCGATCTCGACGCGCGGACGATCACTGAGGAGGCGATGAAGATCGCCGCCTCGCTCTGCGTTCACAGCAACGACCGGATCACCGTGGAAGAGCTCTGATGGAGCACCTGACGCCCCGCCAGATCGTGGCCGAGCTCGACAAGTACGTGATCGGCCAACGGGACGCGAAGCGGGCCGTGGCGATCGCGCTGCGCAACCGCTGGCGCCGCCAGCGGCTCCCGGCGGAGCTGCGGGACGAGGTGGCGCCGAAGAACATCATCATGATCGGGCCCACGGGGGTGGGGAAGACGGAGATCGCCCGCCGCCTGGCCCGCCTCGCCGACGCCCCCTTCCTGAAGGTCGAGGCCTCGAAGTACACCGAGGTCGGCTACGTGGGACGGGACGTGGAGTCCATGATCCGGGACCTGACGGATCTGGCCGTCAACATGGTGAAGGGGGAGCGGACGAAGAGCGTGGAGGGCCGGGCCGAGGAGCTCGCCGAGGAGCGCCTCCTGGAGCTGCTCCTCCCCGCCGCCCGCCCGGTCCCCCCCGGCTTCGAGCCGGCCGCCCCCCAGGCCCCCGAGACCCGCGAGAAGTTCCGGAAGATGCTCCGGGACGGGCTCCTGGAGGACCGGGTGGTGGAACTGGAGGTCAGGGACAAGGCCTTCCCCATGGTGGAGTTCTTCCCGGGGGCGGGGATGGGCCAGATGGACGTCAACCTCCAGGAGATGCTGGGGAACCTGCTCCCGGGACGGGTGAAGCGGCGCAAGGTGAAGGTCCGGGAGGCCCGCCGCCTGCTGGCGCAGGAGGAGGCGGGCAAGCTCATCGACATGGACGAGGTCGTGGCGGAGGCCGTCCGGCGCGTCGAGAACGCCGGGATCGTCTTCCTGGACGAGATCGACAAGATCGCCGGGCGGGAGCGGGCGACCGGCCCCGACGTCTCCCGGGAGGGGGTGCAGCGGGACCTCCTCCCCATCGTGGAGGGCTCCACGGTCCCGACCAAGTACGGCATGGTCCGGACCGACCACATCCTTTTCATCGCCGCGGGGGCCTTCCACGCGGCCAAGCCCTCGGACCTGATCCCCGAACTCCAGGGCCGCTTCCCGCTCCGGGTGGAGCTCCAGCCCCTGACCCGGGCGGACTTCGTCCGGATCCTCACGGAGCCGGAAAACGCCCTCACCAGGCAGTACACCGCCCTCCTCCAGACGGAGGGCGTCACCCTGGACTTCACCAAGGACGCCCTGGAGGAGATCGCGACCATCGCCACCGGCGTCAACGAGGCCACGGAGAACATCGGGGCGCGGCGGCTCTACACCGTCATGGAGCGCCTGTTGGACGAGGTCTCCTTCGAGGCCCCCCACATGCCCGGGGTCCGCGTGGAGATCAATGCCGCCTACGTCCGAGAGCGTCTGCAGGACCTCGTCCGCAACGAGGACCTGAGTCGGTACATCCTGTGAGCGACACCGTCCTGATCATTGACGACGAGCGCCTCTTCCGTACCCTGGTGACCGACCACCTGGCGAGGGAGGGCTACCGGGTCCTGGCCGCCGGCAGCGGGGAGGAGGGGCTGAAGACCCTGGCGGAGGAGCCGGTCCACGTGGTCCTCCTGGACCTGATCATTCCGGGCCTGGACGGGATGGAGGTTCTGCGCCGGATCAAGGCCGAGCGGCCCGACCTCCCGGTCGTGATGGTCACGGGTTACCGGAGGCCGGAGCGGGCGATCAACGCGGTCAAGGAGGGTGCCTTCGACGTGGTCAGCAAGCCGGTGAACCTGGAGGAGCTGGCCCAGATCATCGGGCGCGCCGTGCTGCTCGCCCGCAGCAGCCGGACCACCCAGCGCCGCCAGGCGCAGGTCCAGAAGCTCCAGGCGAGCGCCGTCGCCCTCGCCGACCTGGTCCGGTGGGACCTCCTGGGGGCGTTCCTCCAGAACAACCAGGTCCTCTTCCAGCGGGTGATTGACTTCATCGCGGAGGTGCTGGAGGTGGAGATCGTCTCCCTCATGCTGGTGGACGAGGCCACCCAGACCCTGCGCATCGCCGTCGCGCGCGGCATCAGCGACGACGTGATCCAGAGCGCCCGCCCGAAGGTGGGGCAGGGGATCGCGGGCTGGGTGGCCCAGAAGGGAGAGCCGCTCCTCATCAAGGACATCCGCCAGGAGGCCACCTTCAGCGAGTCGCGGTTCTACCCCCGGTACACGACCCGCTCCCTCATGAGCGTCCCCGTGAAGGTGAACGGGAGGACGATGGGGGTGATGAACGCCAACAACAAGCACTCCGGCGAGTCCTTCGACGAGTACGACATGGCCCTCTTCACGACCTTCTCCTGCCTGGTCTCGCTCGCGCTGGCCAACGCCCAGCTCTTCCGCCAGCTGACCCTGAGCGTGGAGGAGCTGGCCCAGACCAACCTGGACCTGCGCCGGGCGAACCGGGAGCTGGAGCGGCGCCTGCAGCAGGCCGGCTGAGCCGGCCGGGAGCGTCCGTGGACCCCTCCGGCATCGCCAAGGCCCAGGTCCTCACCGAGGCCCTCCCCTACATCCGCGCCTTCTGGGGGAAGACCGTCGTGGTGAAGTACGGCGGCGCCGCCATGACCGACGCCGCCCTCAAGGAGAGCGTGGTCGCCGACATCGTCCTCATGCGCTACGTCGGGATGCGCCCGGTGGTCGTCCACGGCGGCGGGCCCCAGATCGGCCAGGCCATGGCCCAGGCGGGGCTCACGCCCACCTTCATCGAAGGCCTCCGGGTGACCGACGAAGCCACCATGCGCATCGTGGAGACGGTCCTGGTGGGGAGCGTCAACCAGGAGATCGTCACGCTCGTGAGCCGGAAGGGCGGCCAGGCCGTGGGGCTCTCCGGGAAGGACGGCGGGCTGATCCGGGCCCGCAAGAGCCCCCCGGGGCGGGGGAAGGGCCCGGACGGCGCACCCGTCGACCTGGGGCTGGTGGGCGAGATCGCCGCCGTCAACCCGAGGATCCTCCGGACGTTGGAGGAGGCCGGTTTCATCTCCATCGTGGCCCCGACGGGGGTGGACGAGCTGGGCGTGACCTATAACATCAACGCCGACCTGGCGGCGGGGGAGATCGCCGCCGCCCTCGCGGCGGAGAAGCTCATTCTCCTCACCGACACCGACGGCATCCTGGACCGCGCCGGGAGGCTCTACCCCACCCTCAGCCGGGACGACGTGGAGAAGCTCATCGAGGACGGGGTCATCGCGGAGGGCATGCTCCCGAAGGTCCGGGCCTGCCTCCGGGCCCTCGGGGGGGGCGTCCGAAAGACCCACATCATCAACGGGAAACTCCCGCACGCCCTCCTGCTCGAACTGTTCACCGCCGAAGGGGTCGGGACCGAGGTCTTCCAGTAGGGGGGCGGGGAGGCGGCGTGACCAACCAGGAGATCATCGCCCTCACCGGCAAGTACGTCGCCGCCACCTACGCCCGCTTCCCCGTCGCCCTGGTCCGGGGGGAGGGCTGCCGGGTCTGGGACGCCGACGGCAAGGCCTACCTGGACTTCGTGGCCGGGATCGCCGTCTGCGCCCTGGGGCACGCTCATCCGCGCCTGCTGCGGGCCATCACGGAGCAGGCCCGGCGGCTCCTGCACGTCAGCAACCTCTACCACATCGAGCCCCAGGCGCGGCTGGCCGAACTGCTCTGCCGGCACTCTTTCGCCGACCGGGCCTTCTTCTGCAACAGCGGCGCCGAGGCCAACGAGGCCGCCCTGAAGCTCGGCCGGAAGTACATGAAGGAGCGGGTGAGCAGCGACCGGACCGAGGTCATCACGATGCAGGGCTCCTTCCACGGCCGGACGATGGCGACGGTCAGCGCCACGGCCCAGGAGAAGTACCACCGGGGGTTCGAGCCCCTGGTCCCGGGCTTCAAGTACGTCCCCTTCAACGACCTCCGGGCGGTGGAGCTGGCGGTGGATGCCCGGACGGCGGCGGTCCTGGTGGAGCCGATCCAGGGGGAGGGGGGCGTGCGGGTGGCGGCCGACGGCTACCTGGCCGGTCTCCGGAGACTCTGCGACGAGCGGGGGCTCCTGCTCATCTTCGACGAGGTCCAGACGGGGCTCGGGCGGACGGGCACCCTCTTCGCCTACCAGCAGGCGGGCGTGGCGCCCGACATCCTGACGCTCGCGAAGGCGCTCGCCGGGGGGATCCCGATCGGGGCGATGCTGGCCCGGGAGGAGGTCATGGCGGCCTTCACCCCCGGGACGCACGCCGCCACCTTCGGCGGCAACCCCTTCGCCTCGGCGGTGGCCCTCGAGACCCTGCAGACCATCCTCGAGGAGGATCTGCCGGGCCGGGCGGCCCGCCTCGGCGCCCGGATCCTCGAGCGCCTCCAGGGGCTCCAGGCCCGCCTCCCCCTCCTCCGGGCGGTCCGGGGGCGGGGGCTGCTGATCGGCATCGAGGTGGGCACGGACGCGAAGGCGATCGTCAGCCGGTGCCTGGAGCGGGGCCTCCTGATCCTCACGGCGGGGGACAACGTCCTGCGCCTGGTCCCGCCCTTGATCCTGGGCGAGGCGGAGGCGGACGAGGGGCTGGCGATCCTGGAAGGGGTCCTGGCGGAGGCGGCGTGAGCAAGCGGGACTTGGTCAGTCTCCACGACTGGTCTGCCGCCGAGTTGGCGGCGCTGCTCGATCAGGCCGCCGACCTGAAGGCGAAGCAGCGGGCCGGGATCCCGCACGCGCTCCTCCCCGGCGAGACGCTGGCCCTCATCTTCGAGAAGCCCTCCCTCCGGACGAGAGTCACCTTCGAGGCCGGGATGACGCAGCTCGGCGGGCACGCCATCTACCTGGCTCCGCAGGACATCCGCCTGGGGGAGCGGGAGACGGTGGCGGACGGGGCGCGGAACCTCTCCCGCTGGGTGGACGGGATCGTCGCCCGGACCTTCCGGCACCAGGTGGTGGTGGAGCTGGCCGAGCACGCCAGCGTCCCGGTCATCAACGGCCTGACCGATCTGCTGCACCCCTGTCAGATCCTGGTGGATCTCTTCACCATCCGGGAGAAGCGGGGCGACCTGACGGGCTGCCGGGTGGCCTTCATCGGGGACGGGAACAACGTGGCCAACGCCTGGTGCACCGGGGCGGCCAAGACGGGGGTGGACCTCACCATCGCCTGCCCGAGGGGCTACGAGCCGGACCCGAGCATCCTGCACCAGGCCCGAGAGGACGCCAAGGGAACGGGAGCGTGCATCCAGGTCCTCCACGACCCCGCGGCGGCGGCCCGGGGAGCGGACGTCATCTATACCGACGTCTGGACGAGCATGGGGCAGGAAGAGGAGCGGGCGAAGCGGGTGAAGGTCTTCCAGCCGTTCCAGGTGAACCGGGCCCTGGTCAGCCTGGCCCGCCCCGACGTCCTGGTGATGCACTGCCTGCCGGCCCACCGGGGGGAGGAGATCACCGATGAGGTGATCGACGGGCCGCACTCCGTGGTCTTCGACGAGGCGGAGAACAAGCTCCACGTACAGAAGGCCCTCCTGGTCGCCCTCCTGGGGCGGCAGGGCGGGCCCCGGTGAGCCTCCGGTGGGTGTGAGGCGCGGTGGAAGAGGCGGCGCATTGGGACGACCCGGCCCGCCCGGCCGGGAGGGGCGCATGGCGGGCGCGATTCGCAAGATCGTCCTGGCCTACTCCGGAGGCCTCGACACCTCCGTCATCCTGAAGTGGCTGCTGGAGCGGTACGGCTGCGAGGTCATCGCCTTCGTGGCCGACATCGGCCAGGGGGAGGAGATCGGCCCGGTCCGCGAGAAGGCACGGAGGACGGGGGCCGGCAAGGTCGTCGTCGAGGATCTCAGGGAGGAGTTCGTCCGGGACTTCGTGTTCCCCTGTCTGAAGGCCAACGCCGTCTACGAGGGGGGATACCTGCTCGGGACCTCGATGGCCCGTCCCCTCATCGCGAAGGGGCAGATGGCCGTGGTGGAGGCGGAGGGGGCGGACGCCGTGGCCCACGGGGCGACCGGGAAGGGGAACGACCAGGTGCGGTTCGAGCTGACCTACCTGGCCTTCGACCCCGGTATCCGCATCGTCGCCCCGTGGCGGGAGTGGGAGTTCAAGTCGCGCTCGGACCTCGTGGCTTACGCGAAGCGGCACGGCATCCCGGTCCCGGTGACGAAGGCGAAGCCCTACAGCAGCGACCGGAACCTCTTCCACCTCTCCTTCGAGGGCGGGATCCTGGAGGATCCCTGGGTGGAGCCCCCCGCCGACATGTTCACCCTAACCGTGGCCCCGGAGAAAGCCCCGGCCCGCCCGACCGTCCTGGAGGTGGACTTCGAGCAGGGGGTGCCGGTCGCCGTGGACGGGCGCCGGATGGGCCCGGTCGCCCTCCTCGAGCACGTCAACCGCGTCGGCGGGCGAAACGGCGTCGGCCGCGTGGACCTGGTCGAGAACCGGTACGTGGGGATGAAGTCGAGGGGGGTTTACGAGACGCCCGGGGGGACGATCCTGCACGCGGCGCACCGGGCCGTGGAGTCCATCACGATGGACCGGGAGGTGATGCACCTGCGGGACAGCCTCACCCCCCGCTTCGCCGAGATGGTTTACTACGGCTATTGGTTCTCCCCCGAGATGGAGATGCTGCGGGCGGCCATCGAGGAGAGCCAGCGCACCGTCACCGGGACGGCCCGCCTGAAGCTCTACCGGGGCGGCTGCACCGTGGTGGGGCGCAAGTCCAAGGTCTCCCTCTACGATCCCGCCTACGCGACCTTCGAGGAGGACCCGGTCTACCGGCAGCGGGACGCGGAGGGGTTCATCCGCCTGAACGCGCTCCGGCTGCGGCTCCGGGCGCTCACCCAGCGGGCCCTGAGCCGCGGCCGCTAGCGACGGCGAGTCCGCTGGCCTGGCCAGGCTTTTCCCGGACCCGCCCCCTCCTCCGCCCGATACCCAGACAGGGCTGCGTCGGGGGCGGGCCCGGGCGCCTGGCCAGGCCAAAAGGGGTCGCGCCGAGGCTCTCCGCGTCGCCGGATGCCGGCCCGGGAAAAGCCTGGCCGGCCTACCGACGATCGGGTCTCGCGGTAGACAGGGGCTGGGGAAACAGAGGAAGGTACCGTGGTGGAGAAGAAGCCCTGGAGCGGGCGTTTCGAGGCGCCGACCGACAGACGGGTGGAGGACTTCACGGCCTCCCTGGCCTTCGACCGGCGCCTGGCCCGCTACGACATCGAGGGGAGCATCGCGTGGGCCCGTGGCCTCCAGAAGGCCGGCGTGCTCACCCCCGAGGAGACCGAGAAGATCGTCCGGGGCCTGGAGGAGGTGGGCCGGGAGATCGAGCGCGAGGGAGTCCCCGACGACCCCTCCTTCGAAGACATCCACATGTACGTGGAGCGCCGCCTCATCGAGCGCATCGGGACGCTCGGCGGCAAGCTCCACACCGGCCGGAGCCGCAACGACCAGGTCGCCCTCGACCTCCGCCTCTACCTTCGGGCCGAGATCGGCGCCCTCCGCCGGCTCCTCCACGGCGTCCAGGAGGCCCTGCTCACACTCGCCGAGGCCCACCCCGAGGCCATCCTCCCCGGCTACACCCACCTGCAGCGGGCCCAGCCGATCCTCTTCGCCCATCACTGCCTGGCCTACGTGGAGATGTTCGAGCGGGACGCCGCCCGCTTGACCGACTGCCTCGGGCGCGTGGACGTGCTCCCTCTCGGGTCCGGGGCGCTGGCCGGGACCACGTTCGCCGTGGACCGGGAGTATTTGGCCCACCTGCTCAACTTCCCTGCGGTCAGCCGCAACAGCCTGGATGCCGTGGCCGACCGCGACTTCGCCCTGGAGTTCCTCGCGGCGGCCGCCGTGACGATGGTGCACGTGAGCCGCCTGGCCGAGGAGATCACCCTCTGGGCTTCCAGCGAATTCGGGTTCGTGGAGCTGCCGGACGCCTTCGCCACCGGGTCGAGCATGATGCCCCAGAAGAAGAACCCCGACGTAGCGGAGCTCGCCCGGGGAAAGGCCGGGCGGGTCGTCGGGGACCTCGTGGCGCTCCTGGTCGCCCTGAAAGGCCTGCCGCTTGCCTACAACCGGGACATGCAGGAGGACAAGGAGCGGGTCTTCGACGCCGCTGACACCCTCGCGGCCACGCTCGCCGTGCTCGCCCCGCTCCTGACGGGCATGCAGGTCCGCACCGATCGGATGCGGGCCGCCGCGGAAGAGGGCCTGCTCGACGCCACCGACCTGGCCGACTACCTGGTGGCGAAGGGCCTGCCCTTCCGCCAGGCCCACGAGGTGGTGGGCCAGATCGCGAAGCGGTGCCTGGCCGAGAAGAAGCGAATCGCGGAGTTGCCCCTCGAAGCCCTGCGGGCCTTCTCCCCATACTTCGGCGAGGACGTGCACTCCTTCTTGCGTCTGGAGGCCTGCGTGGACCGGCGGCTGAGCCCCGGGGGGACGGCCCGAGCCCGGGTCCGGGAGGCGCTCGCGGAGGCCCGGGCGCGCCTGCGCGCCGCGCGGAAGGGCGCATGAGCCGCTCAGGGCTCAGTCGTCTCGCACGGATCGCGTTCCTCCTCGTCTCTGCTGTCCTCGCCCTCTTCGGAGGTGCCTGCGGGCGCAAGGGGCCGCCGGTCCCCCCGCGGCCCGCCCTCCCCGCCGGTGTCGCGCTCAGCGCGAAAGCCGAAGGGCGAACCGTCGTGCTGCGCTGGGCCCGCCCGGCCCGCAACGCCGACGGGTCCTTGCCGGCCGGCCTCGACCACTTCGTGCTGCTCCGGGCGGCGGAGCCGCTCGCCGACAGCCCGCCCGGGGAAGCCGTTCCGCTCCGCCCGCTGGACATCGTCCGGGCCGTCCACCCCGACAACGCGACCGTGGAGGGGGAGGTCTACCGGTACGTGGACGGCGGGCGAGAGCCGCTCGCCTCCGGCGTGCGCTATACCTACCAGGTCGCCGCGGTCACCGACCGGGGCGTCTCCGGGCTTCCGGCGTCCGCCGCCGTCGAGCTGCGGCCGCCGCCCCCGCCGCCGCGGGGGCTCCGGGCCGAGGCCGAGGAGGGCGCGGTGATGCTCTCCTGGCAGGCGCCGGCGGGGGAGGGTTCGCCCGTGAGCGGGTACCACGTCTACCGGGAGGACGGGGCTCGCCCCGGCCCGGTCCGGATCACCCGCTTTCCGGTGCAGGGAACCCGGTACGTGGATCTGAACGTCGAGAGCGAGCGGCCCTATCGGTACACGGTCCGGGCCGTGGCGGGTGAGGGGCCGGGGGTGACGGAGAGCGAGGCGGGTGGATCGGTCGAGGCGATCCCCGAGGACCGGACGCCGCCCGCGCCCCCGCGGGGCCTCGCCGCGGTCCGGGACGGGGAGGGGGTCCGCCTCCAGTGGACCGCGAGCTCCGAGCCCGATCTGCTGGGGTACCGGGTCTACCGCCGGGTCCTTCCGGACGGCCGCCGACTCCTCCTGACGCCCGAGCCGGTGTCCGAGGCTGCCTACCGGGACCGGCCCCCGGCCGGTCGCGTCGCCTACGCCGTGACAGCGGTGGACCGCGCGCGCCGGCGCAACGAGAGCGCGCCGTCCGCGGAGGTTCTGCTCACGCCGTGAGCGAGGGTGCGCAGCCCGCGTCTAATACAAACGACAGAACGAAAGTGACACGGTCCGGATCCTGTCGCTCGCCGGCGCCGCCCCGGCCCCCGGCCCCCCTGGGGAACCCTCCCGTGGTTCCCCCCATCGGCCAAGAGCCGATGGGACCCCCCTCCGCTACGGGGGCCGTCGGGCGGCATCCGGCGCCACCCGGACCTTGTGCCACACAATGTATGTCGTTTGTATTAGCGCGCGAACGCGGTCCAGAGGGCCAGCAGGAAGCCGAGCGCGGTCAGGGCGACGGCGGCGGCCGCGCCGAGGTGGTGAACGCCGCGCTCCGGATGCCGCTCGTTCGTGCCGAGGGCCGCGGCCGCGAGGTAGCCGCCCGCGAAGCCGCCCGCGTGCGCCCAGTTGTTCACCCCGGCCATCAGGAAGCCCAGGACGAAGAGGACCAGCGCCCACTGGCCGTACTGGCGGAGGATCGCCACCCCGAAGGCCCCCCCGCGCCTTTTGCCGTAGCAGACCATGGCGCCGAGCAGGCCGAAGATCGCGCCCGAGGCGCCGATGGTGAACGGCACCCCGACCCCGTTTGACACCACGAAGCCCAGGACGCCGCCCGCGGTAAAGATCAGGATCAGCCGCGAGCGTCCGTAGAGGTCCGCCACCGCAGGGGCGAGCTGGTTGACCCAGAGCAGGTTGAACAGGAGGTGCAGCAGGCTCCCGTGCAGGTAGATGGCGGTGAGGAGGGTCCACCACCTCCCGACGGCCCAGGCGGCGGCGCCGGTCATGCCGAGGGCGTCGAGGGCCGCGCCGCTCGGCGCGAGGATGCTGAAGAGCCCTCGGGGGCGCAGGGCGGCGCGGACGTCCAGGAGCAAGGAGACCGCGTAGGCCGCGACGCAGACCGCGATGACGATCCGGGCGAAGCTGAGTTGCCCGAGGAGGCGCGTGAGGAGAGGCCCGAAGCCCCAGAGGCCGGGATAGGCCTGGCCGCAGTAGAAACAGGTGCGCGCGCGGACGCTGTTGATCTTCCCGCAGGAAGGGCAGAGGCTCGA
>JACPAU010000198.1 GCA_016180705.1 Candidatus Methylomirabilota bacterium | reverse complement strand
GGCGCGGCGGCCGGCTGGCTCGCCGAGCGCTTTTTTTAGATCGGGATCGGGGCACCCGGGCTTGAACCGGGAGCCTCCTGGTCCCAAACCAGGCGCTCTACCAATTGAGCTATGCCCCGCCGGGCGATTCTAGTAAACCGAGGCCCAGTCGCGGTAGGTGAGGCGGAATTCGACGCGGCGGTTCTGGATCCGTCCTTCCTCGGTCTCGTTGGAAGCCACCGGCTGGTGCTGCCCGTAGCCCGTGGCGGAGAGGCGGGTCGGCTCCAGCCCCACCTTGTCCTGGAGGAAGCGGGCCACGACCGTCGCGCGGGCGGTGGAGAGTTCCCAGTTGGTCGGGAAGCGGGACCGCAGAGCGGCCCCGATGGGCACGTTGTCGGTGTGCCCCTCGATCCGGACGACCTTATCCTGGACCCCCTTCAGAATGTCCCCGACGCGCTGCAGGATCTCCAGCCCCCGGGGCTTGATCTCCGCCCGCCCCGAGTCGAAGAGGATCTTCTCGACCAGATTCACCGTGAGCAGGTCGCGGAACTGGGTGACCTTGATCTCGCCCGCCTCGATCTCCTTCTTCAGGTCGCGCACGAGGCTGTCGTAGGTGGTCCTGAGCCGAGCGATCTCCTGTTCCTTCTCCGTCGTCACCTTCTGCAGCCGGTTGATCTCGGACTCGTGCTGCGCGACCGCCTGCTCCAGTTCGCCGAGGCGCCGGTTCGCGGCCTGGAGCATCGCGCGCGTCGTCTCCAGGTCCCGCTGGAGCGTGGCCCGCTGATTCTCCAGGGCCGCCCGCTCCGCCTTCACCTGGTCGAGCTCCGCCGACACCGCGCGCCCGGCGGCCCGCGCCGCGTCGAGTTCGCTCATGGCCTTGGCCGCCTCCTGCTCCTTGGCCTCGAAGGTGGACTTGGCCACGCAGCCGGCCAGCAACACCCCGACGCCCAGGAGCAGGACCAGCGCTCGGATGGATGAACGGGTCATCATAACGAACCTCCTTCTTGCCCCGGGAAGAGACGAACGGCCAGCCGACTCCTCCCCACGGCGGATCGCGCTGGCCGGGGCGGGACGACTATACCACAGCCTCGCCGTTCCTTCCATCGTTCTCCTCGGCGGCTTCGAGGTCCCGGAGGATCGCCTCTCGGGTGGCCGCCATCGCCTCCCGGGCCTCCGGGCTGAAGGCCGTGCCGCAATAGGCGCAGCGCGCCGCCTTCAGGACCGCCACCGGCTTCCCGCAGGCGGGGCAGGGGACCTGCCGGCCGGCGGCCGCCGCCCGCACCCGCTCCGGATCCAGCCCGACCTCGGCCGCGGCCGCCCGGTCCGCGAGGGCGCGCGCCCGTCGCCGGATCCCGCTGCGCAGCGCCCCGATCCACCCCGCGGCCACGACCGCGGCCGCGAGGACGGCGGCGGCGGCCCGCGCTCCGCGCTGCGCGGCGAGGGCAGGCGGCAGCGGCAGGGCGGGCAGGTCCGCCCACAGGACGCGCCAGAGGACCCAACCGGTCAGGGCGGCGAGCAGGAGCAGGCGGGCCGCGTGCACGGGAGCCTCAGGCCGCCTTCCGGCGGGCGAGGAATGCCAGCACCTCGGGGAGCGGGCGCGCGTTCAGGATATCGGCCTTCGTGCACCAGCCCTTCCGGGCCGCCCCGACCCCGTAACTGACGTGGCGCAAGCCCTCGGTCGAGTGGGCGTCCGGGTTGATGGCCAGGAGCACCCCCAGTTCCCGGGCCCGGCGGTGGTGGCGCCAGTCCAGGTCCAGGCGGTGCGGGTTGGCGTTGATCTCCACCACCACCCCGTGCCGGGCGGCGGCCTGCAGGACCGCCTCCAGGTCGAACGCGTACGGCTCTCGCTGCAAGAGCAGGCGGCCCGAGACGTGCCCGAGGACCGTGAGGCGCGGGTGGCTTACGGCCTTCACGATCCGCGCGGTCATGCTCTTCGCATCCATCGTGAACCCCGAGTGGACGGAGGCCACCACGTAGTCGAAGCGGGCGAGCGTCTCGTCGTCGTAGTCCAGGCTGCCGTCGGCCAGGATGTCCGCCTCGATCCCCTTCAGGAGGCGGAAGCCCCGGAAGGTCGCGTTGAGCCGGTCAATGGCAGCGTGCTGCTCTGCGACCTGCTGGCGGGTGAGGCCCCCGGCGTACTTCGCCGCCTCGCCGTGGTCGGCGATGCCGAGGTACGTATAGCCCATGGCCCGGGCCGCCGCGGCCATCTCCTCCAGGCTGCTCAGGCCGTCGCTCCACGTGGTGTGGCAGTGGAAGGTCCCCGTCAGGTCTTCCTCCTCCACGAGGACGGGGATGGCCCCCCGCTCCGCCGCCTCGATCTCCCCCAGGTCCTCCCGTAATTCGGGCGGGATGCAGGCGAGGCCGAGGCGCTCGAAGATGGCCGCCTCGTCCTTGCAAGCAAGCCGCCGCTCCCCCTCGAAGAGGCCGTACTCGTTCATCTTGAGGCCGCGGGCGATGGCCCGGCTGCGCATGGCCACGTTGTGCTCCACGCTGCCGGTGAGGTGATGCAGGGCGAAGGGGAGCTCGGTGTCGGCGACGACCCGGAGATCGGCCTGGGTGCCGGTCTGGAGGCGCACGCTCGCCTTCGTCCGGCCAGCGGCGAGGACCTCCGCGACCAGCGGGTGGGTGGTGAAGGTCCGCATGAGGGCGGCCGCGTCCGTGGCCGAGGCGATGAGGTCAATGTCCTTGACGGTCTCCAGGCGGCGCCGCAGGCTCCCGGCCACCTCGACCCGCTGCGCGGCGGGGTGCCTGCCCAGGGCCTCGCGAAGTTCCAGCGCGAGGGGGAGGGCCTCGGCCAGCAGGACGCGGCCGGCGTGGCTCCGCAGGCGCTCGAGCCCCTTGAGAATGTTCTCCTGGGTCTTCGCGCCGAAGCCCTCGAGGCCCGCCACCTTCCCCTCGCGGCAGGCCGCCTCCAGCGCCGCCAGGGTGCTGACGCCGAGGCGCTCGTAGAGGACCTTGACCCGCTTCGGCCCGAGGCCGGGGATCCGGAGCAGCTCGAGCAGTCCCGGGGGGACCTTGGCCTTCTGCTCCTCGTGGTAGCGCATCCGGCCGGTGCGGACCAGTTCGGTGATCTTCTCCGCCAGCGCCTCCCCGATCCCCTTCAGGTCGCGGAGGGCGCCCGTCTCCACCAGGTCGGCCGGCTCCTGCTCCGCGGCCTCGATGGCCCGCGCGGCCGTGAGATACGCCCGCGACTTGAACGGGTTCTCCCCCTGGAGTTCCAGGAGGGCCGCGATCTCCTCCAGGACCGCCGCTACCTGCTTCTTGTCCATGGGGAAGGGAGGGTGGGCCTCGCCGCGGCCGCTACGTGCCGACGCGGATGGCCACGGCTATGTGCCGAAGCGCCGCTTGCGCTGCTGATAGGCCCTGACCGCCCGGAGCAGGTCAATCTTCCGGAAGGCGGGCCAGTAGGCATCGCAGAAGTAGAACTCGCTGTAGGCCGACTGCCAGAGGAGGAAGCCCGAAAGGCGGAACTCCCCACTCGTCCGGATGATGAGGTCGGGGTCCGGCAGGTCGTAGGTGTACAGGTACTTCCCGATCGCCTCCGGGGTGACGTCGGCGGCGGCCCCCTCGAGGCTCATCCCCCGCCGCGAGCGGTCGAGGAGCAGGGCTTGGACGGCGTGGGCGATCTCCTGCCGGCCGCCGTAGCCGACGGCGATGTTCAGGAAGAAGCTCCCGTAGGCCGCGGTGGCCTCCTCGGCGGCGCGGATCGCGTCCTGGACGGACCGGGGCAAGAGGTCGAGCTGCCCGACGGCCCGGACCCGCACCCCCTTCGCGTGAATCTTCGGGTCCGTGGCGACGCTCCGCATCCTGGCCTCGATCAGGCCGAGCAGCGCTTGAAGCTCCTCGGGGGGACGCGACAGGTTCTCGGTGGAGAGGACGTAGATGGTGATGATCCGGATTTCGAGTTCTTCCAGCCAGTCGAGGACCCGCTCGAGCCGGTCCGCCCCGCGCCGGTGCCCCTCCAGGAGGTCGCTGAAGCCCAGTTCCCGGGCGTAGCGCCGGTTGCCGTCCAGGATGAGGCCGATGTGCCGGGGCATGACCCCGCCCCGGACCTCCCGGAGCAGGCGCCGCTCGTACAGCCGGTACAGCAGCCCGAGTCCCAGCATCGCGGTGTGCCCTCCACCTACCTCAGCGGCCACTGTGGAATTTATACCCTAACGCGACGGCGCCGCCAAGACCCGTCGGCCCCGGGCCGACCCCCTCGAGCCGGCATCCCCTACGTGGTCGTATGGCCGGCGCAGGGTGCAGAAGCCGTGCCACCAGGGACTTCCTGGACCAGGAGCACCGCCCCGAGGACCAGGCCGCCCCCCAGGAGTTGCAGGGCCTCCAGCCCCTCCCCCCGGACCAGGAAGGCGGCGGCCGCCGCCACGACCGGCTCCAGGGTACTCACGATCTGGGCGGTGACGGCCGGGACGTGCGTGAGGCCGCGCAGGTAGAGGCCGAAGGGGACGGCGGTCCCCAGGCCGGCGAAGAGCAGGAGGAGCCCCCAGACGCGCGGGGGGTGCCCCGCCAGGAGGACCCACGGGGGGGTCAGGAGGAACCAGAAGAGGGCGGCGAACCCGAACGCATAAGTGAGCAGGGTCCAGGAATCGAGCCGCCCGAGCGCCCGCTGGCTGACGACGGTGTAGACGGCGAAGAAGACTGCGGCGCCGAGGCCCGTGAGAAGCCCCGGGAGGCTCAGCCGGAGGGCCGCCGGGTTGTAGCCCCGGACCACGAGGGCGCAGCCCGCCACGGCCGCGGCGAGGGCCGAGAGCAGCCGGCCGGTGAGGGGCCGGCGCTCCACAACCACAGCATAGGAGGCGACGAGAATCGGGCTCATGTACTGGAGGAGGACGGCGGTGGCGACGGCGGTGAGGCTGATCGTGGTCAGGTAGAAAAAATTGTTTATCGCGATCCCGGCGATCCCCAGGAAGGCCAGGACGGGGAGGTCGGCGGGGCGGATCCGGAGGAGGGCCGGGTTCCAGAGAAGGAGGGCCGGGAGGAGGAGGCTCACGGCCAGGGCGGCCCGGATCCCGGCGAGGGCCTGGGGGGTGACCGCGCCCTCGACGAAAAGGACCTTGGCCACCGTGCTGAAGGCACCCCAGCACGCGGCGGCGACCACGACCAGGAGGGTGCCGCGCGCGGTCCGGCTCACCTGGCCTTCAGGAGCCGCTCCAGGGCCTCCCGCAGGGTGGCGGCATCCATCGCCCCCACCTGGATCACCATCACGCGGCCGGATCGGGTGATGAACACGCTGGTCGGCGTCCCCTCAACCCCGTACAGGGCGGCGATCCGGTCGCCCTGGTCGAAGCCCGCCGGGTAAGGGATCCGGCGCTCCCGGATGAAGCGGCGGCCGTCCGGCTCCTTGTCGAAGACGTTGACCCCGACGAACTCCACCCCGCGGTCGCTGTATGCCCGGTAGGCGGAGACCAGAGCGGGAGCCTCCCGCTGGCAGTGCGGTCACCAGGAGGCGAAGAAGTTCACCAATACCGGCTTGCCCTTAAGGTCGCTGAGGCGGAAGGCCTTGGCCGAGAAGAGCGTGAGGGCGAAGTCGGGGGCCGGATCCCCCTCCGCCGGCGCCGCCGCTCCGACGGGCGCGCCGAGAAGGATCTCCGCCAGGAGCACGCCCGCCACGAGGAGACCTGCCAGGCATGCCGACCGGCCTTGCCGCATCGGTCCCATCGGGTGCCGCATATCCCCCCTCCCGCTCGCTCCTTCGCCCGCGCGCGGTCGGCCCCGGACGCTAGCACACTCCCCGGTCCCGCTCAACGAAAATGGGCGCCGGCGCGGCGCGGGCGCCTCCCGGGCCCTCGCGGCGGCCGGCTTGCGCCTTGACTTCCCCTACCCGATGTGGTGTGATTTCCGCCGCATTGTGAAGACGGCCACAAGGTTCCGTCCCGCCTGAGCGAGGTGCGGATGCGCAAGTTCCGGCTGCTCGCCCCCGGCCCAACCGAGGTCCCGCCCCAGGTCCTCCAGGCGATGGCCCGCCCGGTGATCCACCATCGGACGCCGGAGTTCGAGGCCCTCTTCGAGGAGGTCCGGCGGGGTCTCCAGTGGCTCTTCCAGACCCGGCAGGATGTCCTCATCCTGGCCGCGTCCGGCACCGGGGCCATGGAGGGGGCGGTCGTCAACGCCTGTTCTCCAGGCGATAAGGTGCTGGTCCTCAAGGGCGGGAAGTTCGGCGAGCGGTGGGCGGAGATCTGCCAGGCCTACGGCCTCACGGTCATCCCCGTGGAAATCCCCTACGGGAAGGTCGCGGACCCGGCCGCCGTGGGCGAAGCCCTCCGGCGGCAGCCGGGAATCGCGGCGGTCTTCGCGACCCACAGCGAGACCTCCACCGGGGTCCTGAACGACATCGAGGCCATCGCAGCCGTCGTGCGGAAGACGCCGGCCCTCCTGGTCGTGGATGCGGTCACGAGCCTGGGGGTGGTGGATGTGCCGACCGATGACTGGGGGGTGGACGTGATGGTGGCGGCCTCGCAGAAGGCCATCATGCTGCCGCCGGGCCTCGCGTTCGCGTGCCTGAGCGAGCGGGCCTGGGCGGCGGCCGGGCGGGCGCGCCTCCCCCGCTACTACTTCGATTTCCTCACGGAGCGGAAGAGCCAGGCGAAGCACCAGACGGCCTGGACGCCGGCGGTCTCTCTCGTCGCCGGCCTCAAGGTCGCCCTGGAACTCATGCAGGCCGAGGGGCTCGAGGCCATCTTCGCCCGCCACGAGCGGCTGGCCGCGGCGACGCGGGCCGCCGCGACGGCGCTCGGGCTCACCCTGTTCGCCGAGCGGCCCACCCCGGCGGTCACGGCCGTGAAGGTCCCGGAGGGCCTGGACGGCGGCGCCGTCGTGCGGCTCCTCCGGGACAAGCACGGCATCTCCATCGCCGGCGGCCAGGGGTCCATGCGGGGGAAGATCTTCCGGATCGCGAGCCTCGGCTACGCTGACGCGTACGACGTGCTCACGGGGATCGCCGCCCTCGAGTTCACGCTGGCCGAACTGGGCTACCCCGTGCGGCTGGGCGACGGCCTGCGCGCCGCCCAGGACGTGCTCCAGAAGTAGTCCCGCCCGCCCCGCATCCCCCCCCGGAGGACCGGTCGCGCCCGCCGCGGGGGGCGTGCGTGCGCGGGACACCCAGGAGAGAACCGGATGCCATCGGAGACCAACGAACCCAAGCGGATCCTCGTCACCGACAACCTGGCTCCCCGGGGGCTGGAGGTGCTCCGGCACAGCCCCGGCTTCGCCCTGGACGTGAAGAACCGGCTCACCCCCGAGGAACTGCTCCGCTGCATCGGCGACTACGACGCACTCGTGGTCCGGAGCGCCACGAAGGTGACGGCCGAGGTCCTGGCGGCGGGCACGCGCCTGAAGGTGGTCGGCCGGGCCGGCGTGGGCGTGGACAACATTGACCTCGAGGCGGCCACGGCCCGCGGGGTCGTGGTCATGAACGCCCCGAGCGGCAACACGGTGACCACGGCCGAGCATACCATCGCGATGCTGCTCGCTCTCGCCAAGAACATCCCGCAGGCCACCATGTCCCTGAAGCAGGGCCGCTGGGAGAAGTCCCGCTTCCTAAACGTGGAGCTGTTCAACAAGGTCCTGGGGGTCATCGGGCTCGGCCGCGTCGGCTCCGAGGTCGCCCGCCGGGCCAAGGCGCTCGCGATGCGCGTCATCGCCTACGACCCCTTCATCTCCCGGGAGGTCGCTGCGCCCCTCGGGGTCGAACTGGTGGAGCTGGAGGAGGTCTTCCGGCGCTCCGACTTCCTCAGCGTCCACGTCCCCTTCGGGCCGGACACCCGGAACTTGATCGACGGCAAGGCCATCGCCACGATGAAGCGCGGGGTGCGGATCATCAATTGCGCCCGGGGCGGCATCGTGGACGAGCAGGCCCTCTACGAGGCGTTGCGGAGCGGACAGGTGGCGGGGGCGGCCTTCGACGTCTTCGTCAACGAGCCGGCGGCGGACAGCCCCCTCCTCGGCCTAGACAACTTCATCTGCACCCCGCACCTGGGTTCGGCGACGGAGGAGGCCCAGGAGAACGTGGCCATCGCCATCGCCGAGCAGGTCGTGGACTTCCTGGAGCAGGGCGTGGTCCGGAACGCCGTGAACGCCCCGAGCATCGACCCGGAGCTCCTGGCCAAGATCAAGCCCTACTTCACCCTGGCCGAAAAGATGGGACGCCTCTGCTCCCAGCTGAGCGAGGGCCGGATGCAGGAGATCCGGATCGCCTACCAGGGGGAGGTGGCCTCCGTGAACACCGCCCCCCTCACGGCCGCCGTGGTCAAGGGGCTCCTCGATCCCATCCTCTCGGGCTCGGTCAACGTCGTGAACGCGCTCCCCTTCGCCAAGCAGCGCGGGGTGAAGGTGGTGGAGAGCAAGACCTCGGAGGAAGGGGACTACGCCAGCCTCATCACCGTCACCATCGGGACCGACAAGGATCCCACGGCCGTCGCCGGCGCGCTCTTCCAGAGGTCCCAGCCCCGGGTGGTCCGGATCAACGAGTTCTCCCTGGAGGCCATCCCCGAGGGCTACCTGCTCGTCTTCTCGAACATGGACGTCCCCGGCGTCATCGGCCGGATCGGGACGCTGCTCGGGAAGAACCGGGTCAACATCGCCGGCATGCAGCTCGGCCGGACCCACCCCGGCGGGCGGGCGGTCTCGGTGGTGAACGTGGATACCCCCATCCCGCCCCCGGTGCTGGAGGAGATCCGGCGGATGCCGGACATCGTCTTCGCGAAACTGGTGCACGTGTAGCCGGCCATGGACCGCCCCGCCACCGCCATCCCCCAGGGCGTCCGGGTGATGCCGCCGAAGGAGGCGGCCCGCCTGCGCTTCGCCGAGAGCCGCCTCCTCTCGGTCTTCGAGCGCTGGGGCTTCCGGGAGGTGGTCGTCCCCACCTTCGAGTACCTGGAGGTCTTCGCCGCCGCGCTCCCCGACAGCGAGAAGGTGGAGAAGTTCGTGGACCGGCAGACCGGCCGGCTGCTGGCGCTGCGCCCGGACCTCACCTCGCAGGTGGCCCGGATGGTGGCGACGACGCTGCGGCACCACCCCCTGCCCCTCCGCCTCTGCTACGCCGCCCCCGTCTTCCGCCACGAGATGGCGGCGGAGGGGCGGCAGCGGGAGTTCCACCAGGCCGGCGTCGAGCTCATCGGCCTCCCCCAGCCCGAGGCGGACGCCGAGGCCATCGCCATGGCGGTCGAGTCCTGCCGCGAAGTGGGGCTCGCCCGGTTCCAGATTGACGTGGGGCAGGTGGAGTTCCTGCGGGGGATGCTGGACGGCCTCCCGCCGCGGCCCGACCGCCGGGGGGAGATCCTGGCGGCCCTCCGGCGCAAGGACGCGCTCGCCCTGGACCTCCTCCTCCAGGACCTAGCCTGCTCCGAGGGCGTGAAGGCGGGAATCCGGGGGCTAACCGAACTCTACGGGCAGGAGGAGGTGCTCGAGCGGGCGGAGGCTCTCGCCGCCTCCGAGCGCTCGAAGCGGGCCCTGGAGAACCTGCGCCGGGTGTACGAGGTCCTGCGGGTCTACGGCCTCACGGACCAGGTCATCCTCGACCTGGCCGAGCACACCGGCCTGGAGTACTACACCGGGATCTTCTTCCAGGTCTTCGCGGAGGGGCTGGGAGCCCAACTGGGCGGGGGCGGCCGCTACGACAGCCTCCTCGGGCAGTTCGGCTACGAGTGCGCGGCCACCGGGTTCGCCTTCGACCTGGAGCAGATCCTCCGGGCGCTGGAGAAGCAGCAGGCGCTGCCGCGGGACACGGGGCCGCTCTTCCTGATCATTGACTTCCACCCGGACAAGTGGCAGGCCCTGATCCTGGCGCGGACCCTCCGGTCGAAGGGCTACCCGGCGGCCCGGGACATCATCGTCCGGGATTTGGAGGGCTCGCTCACCTACGCGAAGACCTGCGGGATCCGGTACGCCCTGATCCTGGGGCAGCCGGGGCAACAGACGGACAGCCTGATCCTGCGGGACACCGAGTCGGGGAAGGAGACGCCGTTTGCGGTCGCCCAGTTCTGCGAGCGGGTCATGAGCGGAGCGCTGGCGTGGCCAACCTGATCGTGGTCGGAACCCAGTGGGGGGACGAGGGCAAGGGGAAGGTGGTGGACATCCTCTCCGAGTCCTTCGACGCCGTCGTCCGCTTCCAGGGAGGCAACAACGCCGGCCACACGGTGGTGGTGGCCGAGGCGAAGGTCGTCCTGCACCTGGTCCCCTCGGGCATCCTCCGGATGGGGAAGATGTGCATCCTCGGCAACGGCGTGGTCATTGACCTGCCGGCCCTGACCCACGAGATCGAGCAACTCCGGAAACTGCAGGTCCGGGTGGAGGGGAGCCTGTACATCGGCAAGAGCGCCCACCTGGTCCTGCCCTACCACAAGATCCTGGACGTGGAGCGGGAGCGGCACGCGACGCCGCGGATCGGGACGACCGGGCGCGGGATCGGGCCGGCCTACGCCGACAAGATGGCCCGGCTGGGGATCCGGATCGGCGACCTGTACGACCCCGTCGCGTTCCGGGAGCGGCTCGCCGCCGCCCTGGCGGAGAAAAAGGCCCAGGCGGGGCCCGGGAGCCTCCTGCACACCCTGGACCCCACCGCCCTCTTCCGGGAGCAGATGCAGCACTTCGAGCAGGTCAAGGCCTTCCTGGTGGACGCCTCCGAGGTCATCAACCGCCTCATCGCGGAGGGGCGGCGGACCCTGTTCGAGGGAGCGCAGGGGACATTACTCGACGTGGACCTGGGAACCTACCCCTACGTGACCTCTTCGAGCGCCACGGCGGGGGGAGCCTGCACGGGTGCCGGGGTGGGGCCTACGCACATTGACGGGGTGGTAGGGGTGATGAAGGCCTACACGACCCGGGTGGGGGAGGGGCCCTTCCCGACGGAACTGACCGATGCCACGGGCCAACTGCTCCGGGACCGGGGGCAGGAGTACGGCGCCACGACCGGGCGGCCGCGGCGCTGCGGCTGGCTGGACGCCGTGGCGCTCCGCTACGCCGTCCGCGTCAACGGTCTGCGCACGCTCGCCCTCACGAAACTCGACGTGCTCGACACGCTCCCCGGGATCCGGGTCTGCACCGGCTACCAGTACCGGGGGGAGCGGCTCACCGCCTTCCCCAACGAGACCGGCATCCTGGCCGAGTGCGCGCCGGTCTACGAGGACCTGTCCGGCTGGGAGGAGAGCACGATCGGCGCCCTGAAACTCGAGCAGCTGCCGAAGGCCTGTCGCGTCTACCTGGACCGGCTCCAGGCGCTGGCCGGCGTGGACGTCTCCCTCATCTCCACCGGTGCCCGCCGCGACCAGACCATCCTGGTGGACACCTCCGCCTTCCGGGAGTGGGGGCTGACCCGGTAAGGCGGCCGTCCTGCCCCCGCCCGGCCCCCGCAG
>JACPAU010000273.1:1174-3607 GCA_016180705.1 Candidatus Methylomirabilota bacterium | reverse complement strand
GACTTTGTTACTTTCGGTCTGTCCTTTGCATTAGACCGCTCCGGGGAAGGACACGCCCGCCTCCAGGCCGAGCGCGGTCAATTCCTCCCAGAGGGCCGGCCCGATCGGGACGCCCTCCCGGCGAAGCCGGGCCTCGGTCTCGAACTCTCTCGAACTCGATCTCCCCCGGCAGGTAGATCCGCTCGCTCCCCGGGGCCCGCGGCCCCTCCCGGACCTCCCGGATCAGCGCGTCCATTCGACCCTTGAACTCCCCCGGGTCCCCGAAGGCCTCGAGCCGGGCCGCGGCGAAGAGGTGGCCCACCTCCTGCGGCCGCCGGGGGTTGTCGTAGAGTTCCCCGACGGCCGGCCCCACCGCGGCCCCCGCCAGGACGGCGCTCAGGACCTCGATCACGAGCATGAGGCCGTAGCCCTTGTAGCCCCCGATGGGGACCGGGGTCCCCGCGAGGGCCGCCGCCGCATCGGTCGTGGGCCGGCCCTCAGCGTCCAGCGCCCAGCCCGCCGGGATCGGGTAGCCCTCCTTCGCCGCCTTGATGATCTTGCCGCGGGCCACGACGGTGGTCGCCATGTCGAGGACCACCGGGCGCTCCCGGCCGGCCGGGACGGCGATCGCGAGCGGGTTGGTCCCGAAGAAGCGCCGGGTCCCGCCCCAGGGGGCGACGAGGGCGGGGCCGTTCGTGAGCGTGAGGCCGATGCAGTCCTCCTCCAGGGCCATCAGCGCGTAGGCGGCCGCCATCCCGTAGTGGTTCCCCCGCCGAACCGCGACCGCCCCCACCCCCGCGGCCCGCGCCCGCTCGAGGACGCGCCGCATGGCGGCGGTCGCCACCACCGGGCCCATCCCGTTGTCCCCGTCCAGGAGGGCCGCGGCCGGCCCCTCCCTGAGCACCCGGACCTTCGGCGTCGGGTTGATCAGGCCGCGCTTCAGGCGCTCGAGGTAGACCCCGGTCCGCAGGACGCCGTGGGAGTCCACGCCCCGCAGGTCCGCCAGGACGAGGGTCCGGGCGACGGTGGCGGCGTCCTCCGGCGGCAGGCCGTGGGACCGGAAGAGGGCGGTGGTGAACGCTTCGAGAGCGGCGGCGGGAACGCGGCGGGGTCCGGCGGACACGGTCTCCTCCGGGATCGCGGAATCCTCCCGGGCGGCGTCCCGCAGGCGGCGGAGTCGGAGCCTACTCGGCCCACCGGAGCGGGAGGGCGAGCGGCTCCGCCCCCGCGGGCCAGGCGGCCGGCACGATCAGCAGGGTGAGGCTCCCCCGCGCCGCCGCCCGGGGGAAGTAGAGGAAGCCGTCGGCGCGGCCGCCGGGGGCGAGCGTCCCGAAGGGGAAGGCGGCGGCGAGGAGCGCCTCGCGGCCGCCGCGCCCCCCGGCGCCGAAGACGAGCCCCAGGCCGAAGACCCCCACCGTGGGGTGCGGCCCGGCCGCGCCCACGCTGATGTGGGGAGTGACTCCCGGGCCCGGCTCGGGGCCAACGGCGGCGGCCGCCGCCTCCGCGGGGGCGAGGGCCGCGACCTGGAGTTTCTCTTCGGTTCGGAGGAGGAAGTCGCCCGGGGTGAGGGGAAGGTCCCCGGGCCCGGCGTGCTCCACCTGGATCCGCAGGGGGAGCAGGTGCTCTCGGGCGGCGGCGGGCGCCGCCGCCGCGAGGTCCACGGTGACCGTGAGGCCGCGGGAGACGGCCGTGGCGCGCTGCCCGTCGGGTGCGACCTGGACGCCGGGGCCGGGTGATGCCGTGAGGCGCGGGCCGGCGCAGCCGGCGAGCAGGACGAGCGCGAGGCCGGCCGTGAGGCAGCCCGCGAGAGGGCCGCTAGGAGATCGGCACATCGAGGGAGCTGCCCGTTCCCCCCTGCGGCCCGCGCTTGAGGGCGCGCTCGAGCGCGGCGTGCAGCTTGTCCTGCGCGCCCCGCAGCCGCTTCACGATCAGCCGGGCCAGGTTCCCCATGAGCTTGTACCCGAGCTTCGGGTTGCCGTCGCAGAGGGCCAGGAAGTCCTTCTTCTCCAGCGTGAGCACCTCCGCCTTCTTGACCACCACCGCGGAGGTGGTGCGGGGGCCGCCGTCCACGATCGCCATCTCGCCGAAGCACTCCCCCGGCCCGAGGAGGGCCAGCGTCCGCTCGTCCCCCTCCCCCAGCATCTTGCTGATCTTCACGCTCCCGGAGCGGATGACGAAGAGGGACTGGCCCGCCATGTTCTCGGTGAAGAGGGTGCTGCCCTCCTGGAAGGTCTTCTCCTTCGCGCTCCCCGCGACCCGCTGCAGCTCCTCGCTGCTCAGATCGGCGAAGATCGGGCACTGCTTGAGCGCGTCGCCCTTCGAGGCCATCCGCTGCCCTCCTCCGGCGCGTCCCGGCCCGGCGTGACTGTAGCACGCCGGCGGACGCATGCAAAGGGCCTGCGCGGCTGCGCCGGCACCCGGTTGCCGCCTTGACTCATCCCTGTCCCCTGACAC
>JACPAU010000273.1:0-1152 GCA_016180705.1 Candidatus Methylomirabilota bacterium | reverse complement strand
CGCGTTGCAAGTCTGGACTCTTCAGGAGGACCGGGGATGAAGGCCAACGCGTTGATAGGGGTCACCCTTGTGGCGCTCCTCGGCTGCGCCGCCGCAGTGGACGCCCAGGTCTACCGCTGGGAGGACGAGAAGGGTCAGGTCCACTACTCGAACATCCGCCCCTCCCCCCCCGCGCCGCGCGAGGCTCCGGCGCCGCCCAAGGAGCCGGAGCCGGCCAGGCAGTCGGAGCCGGAGGCCGCGAGAGGCCCGGAGACGGTCAAAGGTCCCGAGCCCAAGACGAGCACCCCGGCGGCCCAGGCCCGTCCTGAGCAGGCGGCCCCGATCGAGGAGATTCTGAAGGCCACCAGCCCGAAGAAGCAGGAACGAATGGGCGGCTTCCCCATGACCGCCGGGTTCCTCATGAAATTGGGGTTCATCATCTTGGCGATCATTCTCTCTCTCATCGGAAACATCTGGTTGATCGTCGTGGGCTTCAAGCAGAGCGTGCTCTGGGGCCTGCTGATGCTGTTCTTCTCACCCTCCCAGGGGCTCTTCATCTTCAAGTATTGGCAGGAGGCCAAGAGGCCCTTCCTCGTCGAGGTGGCGGGCGCGGCGGTGGCAGTGATCGCTCTTCTGATGGGATCGGTCTCCTGATGGCCTGGCCCACCGCCGCGCCGGGGTAGAGGGCTGCTCTTCCCGTATCCTGCGTCACCCCGAGGGTAGGCTCAGCCCGAGGCCGTCGGCGCCCTGGCCCGTCCTGAGCGGAACAACTGAACCAGGGCTTCTATACTTCTTAGGCTCGCCGTCCGGTTGCCCCTTGACGGATCCCCCGCGGGGCGGGTAAGGTCGGCCCGGCGCATGGCGACGGACGGAGGCCGCGTGGCCGACCTGCTCCCGTTCCGGGCGTACCGCTACAACCCGGCCGTGGCCGGCGACCTCGCCGCGCTCGTCTCCCCCCCCTACGACGTGATCCCCGAGGAGCACCGGGAGGCCCTCCACCGGCGGCACCCCCACAACGCCATCCGCCTCATCCTGGGGGAGGACCTGGCGGGCGACGACGCGCGGGAGAACCGCTACGCCCGCTCGGCCCGCTACTTCACCGAGTGGGTGAAGGCGGGGGTCCTGGTCCGGGAGCGGGCGCCGGCCTACTACGTGGTGCGCCAGACCTTCCCG
>JACPAU010000294.1 GCA_016180705.1 Candidatus Methylomirabilota bacterium | reverse complement strand
GGCGGTGGTCACGGGGGAGGCCCGGCATCGCCGGCGCTCCCCGGGGAGGTGGAGATGGCATACCAGCTCGAGGGAAAACTGCTCGAAGTCTGCACGTGCAACATTCTCTGCCCCTGCTGGGTGGGCGAGGACCCGGATGCGGGCATCTGCGACGGTGTGCTGGCGTGGCACATCGAAAAGGGAACGGTTGACGGGATGAATGTCTCGGGGCTGACGTTTGTCGTCCTGGCCCACATCCCCGGCAATATCCTCAAGGGCAACTGGCGCGTCGTCGTATACGTGGACGACAAGGCGACCCCCCAGCAGCAGGAGGCGTTGCTCAAGGTCTGGACCGGCAAACTCGGCGGGCCGCTCAAGGATCTCTCGCAGTTGATCGGGGAAGTGGCCGGCGTGGAGCGCGCCCCCATCACCTTCCAAGTCGAAGGGGTCAAGGGCACCCTGAAGATCGGCAAGGCCATCGAGGCCAAACTGGCCCCCTTCCAGGGAGCCCAGGGCAAGTCCACGGCGCTGCACGACACCATCTTTACGACGATCCCGGGCTCTCCGGCCTACGTGGGGAAGGCCGACTCGTACAAGGTGAATGCCCCGAAGTACGGATTCAAGATTGACCTCAAGAACCACAACGCCATCCAGGGAAGCTTCCGCTTCAAGGCCTGAGGCTCGCAGGAGGGCCGTGCAATCATGCGGGCGGCGAGCGACACGAGACTCTTCACCGGTCTGCTCGGGGCGCTGATCATCCTGACCTGGGTCGTCCTGTGGGCCTGGGGGCAGTCCCCGTACGGCCGGTTCCTCAGCCACGAAGCACTCGGGGAAGTCGCCATCGGGGGCGACGCGTTCTGGCTTTGGCTCCTCTTCGTCGCGGGCTGGACCCTCATGACGGTAGCCATGATGCTGCCGACCAGCCTGCCGCTCGTGGCGCTGTTTCACACCGTCGTCCGGCAGCGGCCGAACCGCACGCGGCTGGTGGGGCTGCTGATCGCCGGCTATCTCGGCACCTGGATGGCATTCGGCGCCGTGGTCCATCTCGGGGATTGGGGGCTGCACCAGACCGCCGAGCAGAGCGCCTGGCTGACGCGTAACGCCTGGGTCATCGGGGCTGTGATTCTGGCCGTGGCCGGGGTGTATCAGTTCACACCCCTCAAGTACCGCTGCCTCGACAAATGCCGCTCGCCCTTCAGTTTCATCGTGGAGCACTGGCGGGGAGGCCATGAACAGGCGGAGGCCTTCCGCCTGGGCGTGCATCACGGGATGTTCTGCATCGGCTGCTGCTGGTCGTTGATGCTGCTGATGTTCGCGGTCGGGGTGGGCAACATCGGCTGGATGCTGGCGCTAGGGACGGTGATGGCCGTGGAGAAGAACCTGCCCTGGGGCCGCCGCCTCAGCGCCCCCCTCGGCGCCTTTCTGGTCGGGTGGGCCGCGTACGCGATCGGGTCCGGCCTCATCGGGTAGGAGCTTCCCGATCCCCGTGTCTCGCGTGAGGCCGGCGTCGGTGACGCTACGCGCCGCCTCCGGCGGGAGGACCCGGGAAGCCGTGCTGGCGGTCGAGGTCGGCGAAGCGAGCCGCGAGGGCGGCCTCGACAGCCTCCAGTCCTCGCGTGTAGTCGCCCTCCGCCTGAGTCATGCTGCGGCCCACGCGCAGCCCCTGGCCGATGACCCGCAGGAACGCCAGGAGGCCCAGGGCGAGGCCGACCCAGGTAGCGTAGGGGACGCCGAAGACCCGCTCCAGACCGTAGCCGAGGGCGCCCCCGACGATGACGGCCAGAGCCGACGTCCCGAGCATGCTGCCGAGGCGGCCGGGGGAGGCGAGGGCCGCATCGAAGGCGCGGTAGGCGGCCGTCCGCTGCACGACCTCGGGGATGACGGCGAGAGCGGCTGCGCGCTTCGCCTCGAGCGCGATGGCGGTGCGGTGGCGGCGGCGGGCGTCCTCCTGGAGGTCTTCCGGGAGGTCTTCCAGGACCTTCTCCAGAGCCTTCGGGTCCCGCGGGAGGGGACCGAGGCACGCGTCTATTTCCAGATCGAACCGCCGGCTCACGCCGCTCCGCGCCGGCCCCTCGGCGAGTTCGGTCTCGAGAGCGGCCTGGACGGCCCGGAGCGTCGCCCGCGCCAGTTCCTGATTGCTCCGCACGACACCCCCTGATGCCCGGTGCAGTCCCGCTTCCCCTCCTGCGCCTCCAGAGCGCGTGGCGGCGACGAAGGTCCGGCGCTACCGCGACTGGGAGTACTGGGGTCGGCCCGTCCCGCCGTTCGGCGACCCGGCCGCGCGCCTCCTCCTCGTCGGCCTGGCGCCCGCCGCCCATGGCGGCAACCGGACCGGCCGCATCTTCCCGGGGGACCGAAGCGGCGACTGGCTCTTCGCCGCCCTGCACCGCTTCGGCTTCGCCAACCAGCCGACCTCGACCCACCGGGGCGACGGTCTCACCCTCCGCGACTGCTACGTCACCGCCGCCGTCCGCTGCGCCCCGCCGGGCAACCGGCCGAGCCGGGCGGAACTGACCCGATGCCGGCCGTACCTGGTCGAGGAGCTGCGGCTGCTCGATCGGGTCGAGGTCGTGGTCGCCCTCGGGCGCGTCGCGCTCGAGGCCTACCTGGAGGCCCGGCGCGCCTCGGGCCAGGCCGTCCCCGCGCCCCGCCCCGCCTTCCGCCACGGCGCGGCCCACC
>JACPAU010000254.1 GCA_016180705.1 Candidatus Methylomirabilota bacterium | reverse complement strand
CCCACGGGCTGAGACCGAGCAGGCTGGCCGCCGTGGCCGGCGGGCCGTCGCCGATGACCGCGACCCGCAGGCGCTCCTGCAGGGGCTCGAGGAGGCCGCCGCTCGTCATCATGATCCCCAGACCAAAGCCCACCAGGCTGATCCACGAAGCCACCATCCCCTCACCCGACCGGTAGGAGACACCCGTCGTTCACCCGCCCGACAGGACCATGCCCCAGCCGAAGACGAGGCCACCCAGGAGCGCGGCCTGCCACCAGAAGGGGGCCATGGCCATCTGGAACCAACCGAGTCCCGCCAGGGCGTGGACGCCGACCATCTGGATGACCAGCGCCAGCGCCCACGCCCGGACCAGCGTCCCGTCGCGAATGAGGAAGACGTCCCTGAACGCGGTGTTCAGGCAGAACCGCCCCCGCTGCAGGGCATAGCCGAAGGCCAGCCCCACCGGCAGTCCCAGGACGAGCGCCTTGAGCACGGAGCCTCTCCTACCAGGTGACGAGCCGGTCGTGGGCGGCGAGCACCTCCACGATCTCGGCGTCACTCAGGGGCTTGCCCCGGTCCGCGGAAAGGCCGCGGGCCTCGAGGTCCACGGCCGAGGCATACAGCGGCAGGGCCGTTGCGCGCCGGGAGAGCACGCCGTCCTGCAGGAGCAGGACCGCCACCTCGTGACGCCCGGCCTGCGCCTCGGCCACCTGCCAGCCCATCTCTTCCCTCGGGTGCCGGATGATGTGGAGGATCCGCATCGGCCACCGCGTCCTAGAACGGGACGACCAGGTCTGCGTCGGTGAGCAGGCTTAGGATCTCCTCCGGCTCCAGCGCTTCGACCTCGGGCCGCAGGGTGAGACCGGGCCGCTCCCGGACCGCCGCAGCGTCGGCCACCAGCCGCTGGCCGAGCGCCTTCAGGCCCACCAGGTGTTTCTCCAGGTCCGGGGCGCCGACCAGGCCGGGCCGCAAGGGACCGGCAGCATGGACCCCGTCCCCGACGAAGCACGCGGTCACCCGCTGCCCCCCGGCCAGCGTGTAACCCACGGCCACGCGGAGCGCCTCGGCCGTCTTCTCCGAGGTGAGCGGCGGCCGCCGGATGAGGACCGTCACCTGCTTGGCCATCGTCCCCTCAGCAGAAGGTCAGGACCCGGTCGGCCCGGGCCACCATCTGGGCGTGGTCATACTGGCTGCCGAAGCGGACACCAGGGAGGGCGTTCTCCTTTGTCACCCCCCGGGGGCCCGTGCTCGTCGCGCACAGGGTGATCGGCACCCCGAATTCCATTAGCCGGACGAACTCCCCGCTCACCGGATGCTTGGGCGCCGCCACGACGTTGTAGACGCCGTCATTCATCAGAAAGAGTTCCACGCGGTGGCCGGTCTCGAGCGCCGCCTCTGCGAGCCGGACAACCGTCCGGGCATCGGCCCGCTCGGGCGAGGTCGTCAGGAGGAACCCGAACGTCATCGCGCCACCGCCTGCGGCGCGGGGATCCCGCAGAAGGCCTCGTAATCAATCAGATCCGTGATCGTCGGCGCATCGCCGCAGACCGGGCAGCCCGGATCGCGCCGGAACCGGACCTGTCGAAACTCCAGGGTCAGGGCGTCGAAGAAGAGGAGGCGGCCCGCCAGCGGCTCCCCGATCCCGAGCAGGAGCTTGATGGCCTCGACCCCCTGGATGCTCCCGATAATCCCGCACAGGACCCCGAGGATGCCGGCCTCCTGGCACGAGGGGACGAGGCCGGGCGGCGGCGGCGAAGGGTACAGGCACCGGTAGCAGCCCTGGCCGGGGACGAAAACCGCCGCCTGCCCCTCGAACCGAAAGAGGCTCCCGTCCACGAGGGGCTTCTTCAGGAAGACGCACGCGTCGTTCAGCAGGTACCGGGTGGGGAAGTTGTCGCAGCCGTTCACCACCACGTCGTAGGCCTGGAGGATCTCCTTCACGTTCGCGCTCGAGAGGGAGACCGGGTGGGGCTCCACCTTCACGTCCGGGTTGATCTCGGCGATCGTGTCGGCCGCCGACTCCACCTTGAGCCGCCCGACGTCCTTCGTCCGGTGCAGGAGCTGCCGCTGCAGGTTGCTCAGGTCCACCCGGTCGAAGTCCACGATCCCGATCCGTCCCACGCCGGCCGCCGCCAGGTACAGCCCGGCCGGGGAGCCCAGGCCTCCCGCGCCCACCAGCAGGACGCTGCTGTTCAGCAGTCTCCGCTGCCCCTTCCCGCCCACCTCCGGCAGGATGATGTGGCGGCTGTACCGGCGGATCTGCTCCTCGCTGAAGGAGAAGGCGCCGCCGGCGATCGCCGGGATCAGGGCCACCTCGTCCCCGTCCCGGAGCGGTGTTTGGGGGCCGTCCAGGTCCTCCACCGCGCGGTCGATGAGGCCCGCCACATCGGCGGCCTCCGCCTGCACGCGGGCGACGTTCCCGGTCAGCGCGCGGAAGGGGGTCGGGATGTAGACCGTCACGGCCATCCGGTCGGACTCCTCTCTCGCCGGGCGGACCCGCGCGCCGGGCCTCACAGGGGAACACTCAAGTAGCGCTCACCGGTGTCGGGCAGCACCGTGACCACCACCTTCCCGGGCCCCAGGTCCCGCGCCACCTTCACGGAGGCAAAGACGTTGGCCCCCGCCGAGACCCCCACCAGCAACCCTTCCTCCCGCGTCAGGCGCGCGGTCATCTTCAAGGAGTCGTCGTCGCTCACCCCGATGATCTCGTCCAGGATGGCCCGGTTCAGGACGCCGGGGACGAAGGAGGCGCCGATCCCCTGGATCGCGTGGGGCCGGGCCTTTCCCCCCTGGAGGACCGGGGAGCGGGCCGGCTCCACGGCGACGATCCGGACGCCCGGGACCTCCCGCTTCAGGACCTCGCCGACCCCCGTGATCGTCCCGCCCGTGCCCACCCCGGCCACGAAGGCGTGCAGCGTCCCGCCGGTGGCCTCGAGGATCTCCCGCGCGGTGGCTTGACGGTGGATCTCGGGGTTGGCGGGGTTCTCGAACTGCTGGGGCATGAAGTACTCCGGGTGCTCCCGGCAGAGCTCCTCCGCCGCGAAGACCGCTCCGGTCATCCCCTCGATCGCCGGGGTGAGAATCACGTCGGCCCCGAAGCGGGCGAGCAGCGTCCGCCGCTCGACGCTCATGTCGTCCGGCATCGTGAGGATGAGCCGGTAGCCCTTCACGGCGCAGACCAGGGCGAGACCGATCCCCGTGTTCCCCGAGGTGGGCTCGACGATCGTCGCCCCCGGCGTGAGAAGCCCGTCCCGCTCCGCCGCCTCCACCATGGAGAGCGCGATCCGGTCCTTGACGCTGCCCCCGGGGTCCGGCCTGCCTAGATCCGGTACGTGGCCGCCCCCGGCTCGAGCTTGAGCATGGCGCGGTGGCAGACGTCCTCGAGCGTGGTCTTGTCAATGATGCCGGCGACCGCCTGGTGCACCTCGTCCCAGACGCTCTGGAAGCCGCAGATCGCCTCGACCGGACACTTGTCGTGGCTCGCCGGGTCCACGCAGAAGATGGGGGCCGGGGGGCCGTCCATCAGCCGGATGATCTGTCCGACCGTGATCTGGTTCGGGGGCTTGGCCAGGTAGTAGCCTCCCTTGACCCCGCGCTTGCTCTCGAGGAGGCCGGCCCGCTTCAGGATCAGGAGGAGTTGCTCCAGGTAGCGGACGGGGATCTGCTGGCGTCCGGCGATGGCCTCGATCGGGAGGGGACCGCGGTTGTAGTGCATCGCGAGCTCCTGCATCGCTCGCGTGGCGTAGTCACCTTTGGCCGAGATGCGCATCGCCGTTGCCCCCTACCGTTGCGCGGGAAGGCCCTGTCTACTGAACACGACTAACTCTATTGAATTAGTCAAGAATTACCACTCGCCTGATTCCACTGTCAAGCGCATTTTTCCACAGCCTTCTCCCTACCCCCCTGGGGTGCCAAAGCCTCTACGAATGAAAGGAAACCCGCGGCGACAGACGCACCAGACCGCGCCTCGTGCCCATCTCGGTCCAGGGCTTTCCAATTGACAGCCTTCCGGACCGCTCCCTATACTCGCGCCAGCACCGGCCCACCGGGGCCCAGGGCGGGCCGCGGATGGGGCGGGGAGAAGCATGCGGCCGTTGACGCCGGAGGAGCGGGCGGCGCTGCTCTGGGTCGCCCGGCAGGCTTTGGAGATGCACCTCCGGGGGCACTCGTCGGGGAGCCCGCCGGAGATCCCACCCTCCCTCCAGGAACCAGGGGCGGCCTTCGTGACCCTCCGGTTGGAGGAGGGTATGCGCGGGTGCGTCGGATCCCTGGAGCCCACGAAGCCGTTGCTCGACACGGTCGCCCACTGTGCCATCTCCGCCGCCACTTCCGACCCCCGCTTCTCCCCGGTCGATTCCCCCGAACTCGGCCGGCTCACGATCGAGATCTCGGTCCTGTCCCCTTTGCAGCCCCTCCAGGACGTGTCCCAGTTCCTTCTCGGCACGCACGGGGTCTGCGTGAAGGCGGGCCGGCAGCGGGGCGTCCTGCTCCCCCAGGTCGCCGCGGAGCAGGGGTGGGACCGGGAGACGTTCCTCGATTTCGCCTGCCAGAAGGCCCGGCTTGCCGCGGGTGCCTGGCGGCAGGGGGCCGATCTGCACATCTTCACGGCCGAGGTCTTCGGCGAAGCGGAACCCCCTGGTGCCTCGGCGGCCTGACCCGAAACCCATGGAGCGCATGACCTACAAACAGGCCGGCGTGGACCGCACCGGCGCGGAGGCGCTCGTCCAGCGGATCGCCCGGCTGGCCGCGAAGACGCGCCGACCCGAGGTGCTGGCCGACATCGGCCCCTTCGCCGGCCTGATCACCCTCCCTACCCGCTACCGCCACCCCGTCCTGGTCGCCTCGACCGACGGCGTCGGGACCAAGGTGAAGGTCGCGCAGCAGGCGGGCCGGCACCGGACGATCGGGGTTGACCTCGTAGCGATGTCGGCCAACGACGTTCTCACCTGCGGGGCCGAGCCCCTCTTCTTCCTCGACTACTTCGCCACCGGCCGCCTGGAGCCGGCCGTCGCCGAAGAGATTCTGGCCGGGGTCGCGGATGGCTGCTGCGAGGCCGGATGCGCCCTCCTGGGCGGGGAGACCGCGGAGATGCCCGACTGCTACGGGCCGGGGGAGTACGACCTGGCCGGCTTCGTCGTGGGCGTGGTGGAGCGGGACCGCGTCGTGGACGGGCGGGCGGTGGCCCCCGGGGACGCGGTCCTCGGGCTCCCGAGCAGCGGCCTGCACAGCAACGGGTTCAGCCTGGCCCGCCGGGCCCTCCTGGAGCGGGCCGGCTACGCGCTGGACACCATCCTCCCGCCCCTGGCGCGCCCCCTC
>JACPAU010000225.1 GCA_016180705.1 Candidatus Methylomirabilota bacterium | reverse complement strand
CCACCCCGAAGGAGGCGGTCAGGCGGAGCCGCAGGCCCTCCGGCGCCAAGAACTCGGTCCGGGCGACCGTGGCGCGGAGCCGCTCGCCCAGCTGGGCGGCGGTGGCGGCGTCGGTATCGGGGAGGACCACGATGAACTCGTCGCCCCCGTAGCGGGCGATCAGGTCCACGGAGCGGATGGAGGCCTTCAGGAGCTGGGCCACCTCGCGCAGAACTTGGCTTCCCCGCTGATGGCCGTGGGTGTCGTTGACCTCCTTGAACTGGTCCAGGTCGATGAAGAGGACCGAGAGCGGGCGCGCGTAGCGGCGGGCCCGCTGCAGCTCCCGCTCGAGAAGCTGGTGGAAGTAGCGGGAGTTGTGGATGCCGGTCACGTCGTCGGTGACGGCCAACTCCTCCGCCCGCTGGTAGAGGCGGGCGTTCTCGATGGCGATGGCGGCGTAGTCGGCCAGGATGCTCACCATCGTGAGGTCCCGGTCGTCGAAGGCGCCGCCGCCCTGCTTGTTCAGGAGTTCGATCACCCCCAGGACCTTCCCCTTGCTGGTCAGCGGGACGCAGAGGATGGTCCGGGTGGCGAACCCGGTGGCGCCGTCCACGTGCGGGGCGAAGCGAGGATCGGCCCCGGCGTTCTCCACCAGGCAGGCCCGCCCTTCCCGCGCCACCCACCCTGCGAGACCCTCCCCGGGCTTCAGGCGGAACTGCTTCACCTGCGGCCCCTGCGGCCCGGTGGCGATCTCGAAGCGCAGCTCCTGCCGGCGCTCGTCCAGGAGGAGGAGGGACCAGGCCTCGCACTGAACGAAGCGGCTCGTGGTGTCCGCGATGAGGTTGAGGACCTCCGAGAGCTGGAGCGTGGAGGTCAGGGCCTTCCCCACCTCGTGGAAGACCTCGAGGGGGATGAGGGGGCCGGCAGTTGGGAGCGCCTGCGGAGGGCGGATCCTCGCCGGCGCCTCCGCGAGCGCCTGCCGGAGGGCCCCGAGGATCGCGTCGGCGTCGGGCGGGAGCGGGAGCCCGACGGGCCGGTGCCGGGGATCGGGCGCGAAGTGCGGGTCCACCTCGCCGCCCGGGCAGCAGAGGAGGACGGGGAGGTGGGGCTCGAGGGCAAGGGCGCTCGCCACCAGGCGACGGACTTCCCGGTCGGCGGTGCGGTCGCAGGCGAGGACCGCGACGACTCCTTTCATCTGCCGGGGGGTCAGGAGCGCGGGGTTGCGCCCGACCGGGACCACCCGGAAGCCCTCCGCGGTGAGACGCGTCCGCACGGCTGCCGGCAGCAGTCCGGCGGGATCGACGGTGAGGATGCCGCGGTTGGGCGCCACCCCGCTCCCTCCCTCCGGGGTCAGCCCGCGGGATTCTAATACAACGACAGAATCAAAGTGACAATGTCCGGGTCCTGTCGCCGGTGTCACCCCGGCCCCCGGCCCCCGTGGGGAACCCTCCCGTGGTTCCCCCCCATCGGCCAAGAGCCGAGGGGACCCCCCTCCGCTACGGGGGCCAGGGGGCGGCATCCGGCGCCACCCGGACTCTGTGTCACACGATTTATGTCGTTTGTATTAGCACATACCCGGAGGACCGGCCAGCGCGAATTTCCCTTGCGGCGCCTCTCCCCCTCTGATAGCGTCGTCGGGCCGCCATGATCCCGCTTCGCGACAACATCCGGACCCGACGCTTCCCGGTCGTCACCGTCGCCCTCATCGTCGCCAACGTCGCCGTGTTCCTCTACCAGTTTCTGCTGCTTCCCGAGTCCGCGCAGCGGATCATTTTCCAGTACGGGCTGATCCCGCGGGAACTGACCTCGGGCGTGGCGCACGTCCCGCGTCCCTTTCCGCTGGAGATGACCGTGGTCACGTCCATGTTCGTCCACGGCGGGCTCTTCCACGTGGCCGGGAACATGCTCTACCTGTGGATCTTCGGGAACAACGTGGAGGACGCCATGGGGCCGTCGCGGTTCGTCGGCTTCTACCTCCTGAGCGGGCTCGCGGCGGCCTTCGCGCAGGTCTGGGTGAGCCCGACCTCCCCCATCCCCATGGTCGGGGCGAGCGGCGCGGTCTCCGGGGTGCTCGGCGCGTACCTGCTCCTGTACCCGCACGCGCGGGTGCTCACCTTCATCGCCGTGTTCTGGTACTGGCGGCTGATCGAGATCCCTGCCCTCATCGTTCTCGGGTTCTGGATCCTGGTGCAGGTCGCGAACGGTCTCGTCACCTTCAACTTCCAGGGAGGCGGGGTGGCCTGGTTCGCCCACATCGGCGGCTTCGCCGCCGGCATGGCGCTGATCCCCTTCTTCAAGCGGCGGTCGGTCCCCATCCGCCTCTTCCGGTTGTAGGCGCGTGGGCGGCGGTCCCCGCCACGTCGAGGTGCGGCGCCACGCCCCCCGCGGCCCCGACGGCCTGCTGACGCCCGCGGGCTGGGCGCTCGCGGGGCGGGTCGGGCAGAGGCTCGGCCGGCGCTACGCCGCGGTCCTGACGGGCACGGCGCCGCGCTGCATTCAGACGGCCCGCGCCTTCGGTTTCCCGAACTACCGGATCGACCCCGCCTTCGACTCCCCTCCGGCCGAGGCGCTCGCCGCCCTGCTCCCGCAGATCCGCCGCGCTGCCGAGGAGAAGGCCCTCACGCTCCTCGAGGCGTTCCTGCGCGTGCCAGCGACGCGCGACCTCCTGTTCGAGGCCGGGGAGCGCCTCCTCGGGGCCGTTCGGCACGTGGCCGAGCGGCTGCCCCGGGGAGGGCGCGCGCTCGCGATCGGCCACGCCGGCTCCATCGAGCCCGCCCTCCTCCTGGCGGCTGGCGCCTACAGTGGAGGCCCGTTCGACTTCTTTCGGGAGTGCGAGGGCGCCGCCTTCACCGTCGAGGGCGGGGAGGTCCTCGCGGTCGGGCGCCTCCCCCTCGAAACGAGCGACGGGCCTCACCGCCCGTCTGGGCCCGCCGTCTAGCGACCCCATCGCGCGTTTGCCCTCTGCCTCCTCCGCCCTCGCCGAACCGAGCCCTGGCGGGGGCTTCCCGCGTCGAGAGCGAGCCGATCGCGCCAAGTGCCCGCGAACGCGCCCCCCCGTCGTTCTCCTCGAAGAACAAGACGAGGTCTTGTTCCGGTTTCCGCCTCGCCATCGGAGCCGATTTCCCAGGCACAGCCAGGGATTAAAAAAAACTGTTGACAAAGAAATAACGATTGTTGTATTCGCATCATCGAAGGCATGAAAGGCATGATTGGATGCTCCGGCGGCTGTTCTCATCCCAAACGCGCGTGGACCTCCTGGTGCTCTTGCTCGGCCGCCCGGAGGAGCGGTTCTACGTCCGCGAGCTGGCGCGGCAACTGAAGCGGGACATCTCGGGAATCAAGCGGGAGCTGGACAACTTGGAGAAGGCCGGGATCCTCCAGAGCGTGAAGGCCGGGAACCTCCGCTACTACAGCGCGAGCCCGCGGTCCCCCGTGTACTCCGAGCTGAAGGCCATCGTGGACAAGACCCGCGCGGTCCCCGGGACCGTCGGGGCGGCCCTGCGACGGGTCAAAGGAATCGTGGTGGCGTTCCTCTACGGCGCGAAGGCCGACGCGCTGGCGACTGATGCCGGGGCCCTGGACCTGATCGTCGTCGGCTCGCCGGAGATGCCTGCCCTCAACCAGGCGGTGGCGGACCTGGAGCAGCGGCTCGGGCGGGAGATCAACCTCCTGGCCTTCGACCGCGCGGAGTTCGTGCGACGGCGGGAGGAAGGGGACCCCTTCCTGACCGAGGTCCTCCAGGGCGATCGGGTGGTGGTGGCCGGCTCGGATGAAGCCCTATGACGAGCTCAAGAGCCGGGGGCTGCTTGACGAGGCGGCGCCCAGCGAGAAGCAGGTGCTGGCACTCGTCCGCCGCGCCAGCAAGGACCTGCAGACCGCCAAGGCGACGCTGCTCGTGGACCGGGAGTGGGCCTACACGATGGCGGCCCAGGGGATGGTCCGGGCAGCCCGCGCTCTGGCGCTGGCGGCGGGGCTGCGCCCCAAGGGGCGGGAGCAGGTGAAGACGGTTCTGCAGGTCGCCGCCGGCCTGCTGCCTGCCGACGTGGCTCCCCTCCTGAACCAGTTGGAGCGGATGCGCCGGAAGAGCCAGCAGTTCCTCGATGCGGCCGACCGGCCCATCTCGGGCTACGAGGGTGAGGCTGCCCTCCAGGCCGCGGAGGAGTTCGTGCAGCGGGTGCTCCAGCGCATCCGGGAGGAGCACCCGCAGATCGCGTTGCCGTAGGCCCTGCCCCCGCGCGGGGCGGGCGCCCCGGCGGCGGGGGAATTCCGGACCGGAAAGGGGGTGAAACTGCATGGCTAAGAAGAAGGCGAAGAAGGGCGGGAAGAAGAAGAAGTAGCTGGGCGAGCAGCGACCACCCGCAACCGAAGGGGGGTGAAAGCGCTAATGGCGAAGAAGAAAGCCAAGAAGGCGCGGCCGAAGAAGAAGAGGTAACGGGACCCCTGTGCTGGGGGGCTCGTCCCCCCAGCTGGTCTCATTTGTCCCGCAGGTTCTCCGCCGGCGGGACCGGGGTGTGATGGGTCACCCGGTCCCGCCGGTGCTGTTTCTGCACCGGCGTGCGGCCCCGGGCGGCCGCGCCGGCCCTCCGCCGGCGCGTCCCTTGTTCTGCCCTCGGCGGCTGTGCTATGGTGCGAGCGATGGATCCGCTGTCGCACGCCCTCCCGCCGGCCCGTCCCGCCCAGGGTCCCCCACGGGGCCCCGCTGCCGCCCCGGTCCTCCCGAGGGGCTGATGGTCCTCGTGCTCACCCGGAGCGACCTCGAAGTCCTCCTGCCCATGCCGGAGGTCGTCGAGGCCCTCGCGCAGGCGTTCGCGCTCCTCGCCCGCGGGGAGTGCGTCGTCCCGCTGCGGACGGTCCTGGAGGTGCCGGGGCACGGGACGCTGCTCGTCATGCCGGCCCGGCTCGGGCGGGCAGAGGGCGTGGGGACGAAGGTGGTGGGCGTCTTCCCGGGCAACCGGACCTCCGGGCTGCCCGTGGTACCCGCCGCCTACCTCCTCACCGATCCCGCGACCGGCCTCCCCCAGGCCCTGATGGACGGCACCACGCTCACGGTCCGCCGCACGGCGGCCGCCTCCGCGCTCGCCGCGCGGCACCTGGCGCGCCCGGCCTCCGTCACGCTGGGGCTCTTTGGCGCCGGGGCGCAGGCCGTCGCCCACGTGGAGGCCTTCCGCGCCTTCTTCCCCCTCGCGCGGGTGATCCTCAAGGGGCGGGATCCGGCGCGCGCGGCCGCCTGTGCCACGCGCCTCGCCCGGACGGCGGGGGTGGAGGTCCGGCTCGCGGGGGAGCCCGCCGAGGTGGTGCGCGAGGCCGACCTGGTGGTGACGGCCACGACGGCGGCGAGCCCCCTGTTCGACGGGCACGATCTGAAGCCGGGGACGCACGTGACCGCGGTGGGCGCCTACACGCCGCGGACGCGCGAACTCGACACCGCGACGATCCGGCGGGCGAAGGTCGCGGTGGACACGTACGAGGGGGCGTTCGCGGAGGCGGGGGAGATCCTGCTCCCGCTCGCCGAGGGCGCCATCGGCCGGGACCACGTCCTCGCCGAGTTGGCGGAGCTGGTGACGGGGGCCCGGTCCGTCCGGACCTCCCCCGAGGACATCACGGTGTTCAAGTCGGTGGGCTTCGCCCTGGAGGACCTGGCAGCGGCGCGCCTGGCCTACCGGAAAGCGCCTGCCGCCGGGCGGGGCACCCGCCTCGCGCTCGACTGAGGCGACGGCGGAGCAGGGGAGGAGGCGCATGGCCCAGGTCTACAAAAACCTGATCGGCGGAAAGTGGGTGGAGGCGGCCTCGGGGCAGACCTTTGCCGACCGAAACCCGGCCAACACGGAGGACGTGCTCGGGCACTTCCCGCGGAGCGACGCCCGGGACGTGGACGCGGCCGCCCGCGCGGCCGCGGCCGCCTTCGACCGGTGGCGGCGGGTCCCGGCTCCGCGGCGGGCCGAGATCCTCTTCCGGGCCGGGGAGATCCTGGTCCGCCGGAAGGAGGAGCTGGCCCGGACGATGACCCGCGAGATGGGAAAGGTCCTGAAGGAGTCGCGGGGGGACGTGCAGGAAGGGATCGACATGACCTACTACATCGCCGGCGAGGGGCGGCGCCTCACGGGGCAGACGACGCCCTCGGAGCTCCCCGACAAGTGGGCGATGAGCGTCCGGGTCCCCGTCGGCGTCGCCGCGTGTATCACCCCCTGGAACTTCCCCCTGGCCATCCCCACGTGGAAGCTGGTCCCGGCGCTGGTCGCAGGGAACGCGGTGATCTTCAAGCCGGCCGAGGATACCCCGCTCCTCGGGCACCTGCTGGTGGAGATCCTCCTGGAAGCGGGGCTGCCGCCCGAAATCCTGCAGCTCGTCCACGGGATCGGGGAGGAGGCGGGGGCGCCGCTCGTCCGGCATCCTCTGGTGAACCTCGTCTCCTTCACCGGCTCTACCGAGGTGGGGCAGGACGTGGCCGTGGCCTGCGCGAAGGACCACCGGCGCTGCTCCCTCGAGATGGGGGGCAAGAACTGCATCCTGGTCCTGGAGGACGCGGACCTGGACCTGGCGGTGGACGGCGCGCTGTGGGGCGGCTTCGGGACCACCGGGCAGCGGTGCACGGCGGCGAGCCGCCTCGTCGTCCACGAGGCCGTGGCCCGCGCCTTCACCGACGCGCTCGTCGAGCGGGCCGGCCGGCTCCGGCTCGGGGACGGCCTCCTGCCCGAGACCGAGGTGGGGCCGGTCGTGAACGAGGCGCAGCTCACCCGGGTGCACCGGTACACGGAGGTCGGGCAGAACGAGGGGGCAGCGCTCCTCTGCGGCGGGGCCGTGGCCCGCGAGGGAGCCCTGGCCAAGGGGTACTTCTACCGCCCAACCGTCTTCGCTGAGGTCACGCCGACGATGCGGATCGCGCAGGAGGAGATCTTCGGCCCGACGGTGACGGTGCTGGCCGTCCGGTCCTTCGAGGAGGCGGTCGGGGTGGCGAACAACGTCCGCGACGGGCCCTCCACCGCCGTCTACACCCGGGACGTGAACCGGGCCTTCCGGGCCATGGCCGACCTGCAGGCAGGGATCACCTACGTGAACGCCCCCACCATCGGCGCGGAGGTCCACCTCCCCTGCGGGGGCGTGAAGGCCACCGGCAACGGCCACCGGGAGGGGGGGCCGCAGGTGCTGGACATCTTCACCGAGTGGAAGACGATCTACGTGGACTACAGCGGGCGGCTGCAGCGGGCCCAGATCGACGTGTGAGGGGCGCGGCGATGACGAGCATCACGAGCGCCTGCGGAGCCGCCGCCCTTTCCCCGGGCCGGCCGCTCCTCCGCCCGATACCCAGACAGGGCTGCGTCGCGGCCAGCCCGGGCGGGAGGCGGCCGGAGGCGTACGCCTTTTGTACGTTGAGGGTTTGGCCAGGCACCCGAGTCGGCGCGTGAGCAGGTGGAACAATTCGGAGGAGTCACACTAGCGGCGGGGAGAGCCATGGGTAAGTTTGCGGGGGTGGACTACTACGGGATCGAGGAGCTCCTCGCCCCGGAGGAGCGGCTGATCCGGGACACCGTGCGGGCGTTCGTGGAGGCGGAGGTCCTCCCGGTCATCGACCAGCACAACCGGGCCGGGACCTTCCCGGTCCATCTCATCGGCCGCCTCGGGGAGCTCGGGGTCCTCGGCGCCAACCTCCAGGGCTACGGGTGCGCGGGAATCAACAACGTGGCCTACGGCCTCGCCATGCAGGAGCTGGAGCGGGGGGACTCGGCCATCCGCTCCTTCGCCTCCGTGCAGGGCCCCCTCGCGATGTACGCCATCCACACCTTCGGCTCCGAGGCGCAGAAGCGCCGCTGGCTCCCGGAGCTGGCGGCGGGGCGGAAGGTGGCCTGCTTCGGCCTCACGGAGCCGGATCACGGCTCGGACCCCGGCGGCATGGAGACGAAGGCGGTGCGGGTCGGCGGGGAGTACGTGCTGAACGGGACGAAGCTCTGGATCACCAACGGCTCCATCGCGGACGTGGCCGTCATCTGGGGCCGGGTGGACGACACCTTCGGGGGGTTTTTGGTGGAGCGGGGGACGCCCGGCATAGGCGCCCGGGACATCCACGGCAAGCTCTCCATGCGCGCCTCCGTCACCTCCGAGCTCACTCTGCAGGACTGCCGCGTCCCCGCCGAGCACCGGCTCCCCGGCGCCGAGGGTCTGAAGGCGCCGCTCTCCTGCCTGAACCAGGCCCGGTACGGGATCGCCTGGGGCGCGGTGGGGGCCGCCATGGCCTGCTACGACGCCGCCCTGGGTTACGCGAAGGCCCGGCACCAGTTCGGCAAGCCCATCGCGTCCTTCCAGCTGGTCCAGCAGAAGCTGGTCGTGATGCTCGCCGAGATCACCAAGGCGCAGCTCCTCTGCCTGCAGCTCGGTCGCCTGAAGGACGCGGGGAAGCTCCGCCACACCCAGGTCTCGCTCGCCAAGATGAACAACGTCGAGCAGGCCCTCCGCATCGCCCGGCTCGCCCGGGACATCCACGGGGCGAACGGGATCGTGGACGAGTACCCGGTGATGCGGCACCTCTGCAACCTGGAGACCCTCTCCACCTACGAGGGCACCCACGACGTTCACACGCTGATCCTGGGGCGCGACATCACCGGGATCGGCGCCTTCGCCTGAGGGGAACTCGTGCCTTGCCTTGCCCGGGGGCCTGTGCTATGGAAGGGCAGGCGCTGGACCCTGCTCGGGCTCGCGCTGGCGGGCCTGGCCGCAGCCGGCGGGGCCGTGCTGTGGTGGGGGGGCCCGGCGGCGCTCCCGCTTCCGCTCCCGCGCCGCGCGGCGCCAGCGCCGGCGGCGCGGCCCGACATGATCCTCCTGGGCGTGCGGGTCATCGAGGATCGCGCGGGCGAGCGGCTCTGGGAGGCGGCGGCGGAGCGGGCGACGGTCTTCGAGGCGGAGGGCCGCACGCTCCTCACCCGGGGCGCGGAGCCGGTCCGGATCACGCTCCACAGCGAGGGCCGGCGCCTCGATTCGGTCGCCGACCGGGTGACGGTGCGGATGGACCGGCGGGAGGTGGTCCTGGAGGGCGCCATCGTCGCGCGCTCCGACCAGGGCATCACGCTCCGGACGGAGCGCCTCACCTGGTCGGGGGAGCGGCGCCACCTGGAAACGGACGCGCCCGTGACGCTCGAGCGGGCCGGCCTGACCATTGATGGGGAGGGGATGGAGGCGGACCTGACGCTGGAGCGCCTTCGCCTGAAGGTGCACCGCGGCTCCCGCGTGACGGGTGAGAAGGGGGGACGGTCGTGAGGGGCGCGCTCCTCGTCGCCGTGCTCCTCGCGGCGGCCGCCCCCGCGGCGGCCGAGGCCCCGCCGACCGTGGCGGGCGGCGGTCGGGCGCCGAAGGCAGGCGCCATCACCATCACCGCCGACCGGCTCGAGGTGGACCGGAAGGCCCACACCGCCACCTACGCCGGCAACGTGGTCGCCCGGGACAGCGCCCTCACCATCCTGGCTGACCGGATGGAGTTCACGTTCGACGAGGCGATGCAGGAGGTGCGGACCGTCCGGGCGACCGGCCGCGTGCGGATCGCGGAGCAGGGCGGGCGGGAGGCCACGGCGGACGCCGCCACCTACTTCGCCCGGGAGGAGAAGGTCCTGCTGGAGGGCAACGCCCGGGCCTGGCAGGAGGAGAACGTCGTCACCGGGACGACCATGACCCTCTACCTCCGGGAGGACCGCCACGTGGTGGAGGGCGAAGGGAACGCGCGGGTCCATGCCATCATCTACCCCAGGCGCGACCCGGGAGGCGCGCCGAGACCCTGAGGCGGGGCCCGGCGCCGGCGCCATTCTCCGAACCGTGGACCTGGTCAAGGCCTTCCGGGGCCGGACCGCGGTGGCGGGGGTGAGCCTCACGGTCGGCGCGGGGGAGGTGGTGGGGCTGCTGGGGCCCAACGGGGCCGGGAAGACCACCACCTTCTACATGGCCCTGGGGCTCCTGCAGCCGGACCGGGGGCAGGTGTTCCTGAACGGCGAGGAGGTGACGGCCCTGCCGGTCTACCAGCGGGCGCGGCGGGGGCTGGGCTTCCTTCCCCAGGAGCCCTCGATCTTCCGGAAGTTGACGGTGGAGGAGAATGTCCTGGCGATCCTGGAGGGGCTTCCCCTCCCGGCCGCGGCGCGGCGGGAGCGGGCGGCGGCCCTCCTCGCGGAACTGGGGATCGCGCATTTGGCCGGCCGGAAGGCCTACACGCTCTCGGGCGGGGAGCGGCGGCGGGCCGAGATCAGCCGGTGCCTGGCCACCGACCCAGCCTGCATCCTGATGGACGAGCCCTTCGCCGGGATCGATCCCATCGCGGTGCAGGAGATCCAGGGGATCATCGCCCAACTGAAGGCGAAGGGGATCGGGGTCCTGATCACGGACCACAACGTGCGGGAGACGCTGCAGATCGTGGACCGGGCCGATATCATTCACCGGGGGGAGATCCTGATCAGCGGGACCGCCCGGGAGCTGGCCGCCGACGAGCGGGCGCGCGCCCTCTACCTGGGGGAGCGGTTCCGCCTGTAGCGCGCGGGGGACAATGGCGCTCGAAGCGAAACTCAGCCTCCGCCAGACGCAGCGGATGATCATGACCCAATCGCTGCAGCAGGCGATTGGGCTGCTCCAGCTCAACCGGATGGAGCTGATCCAGACGGTCCGCCAGGAGCTGGAGGAGAACCCGTTGCCGGAGGAGGAGCTGGTCGAGGCGGCCGAGGAGGCGGAGGAGCCGGCAGCCAAGACGGAGGCCGCGGCCGAGGGGCAGACCGAGGCCCCGCCGGAATCCGAGGATCGGCTCTCCGAGACCGACTGGGAGGCGTACCTGCAGGATGCCTCGGATTACCGGCGGGAGTTCCCCCGGGAGTAGCTGGAGCGGGCCGCCCCCGAGGACACGATGACCCGCCCCCGCTCGCTGGCCGACCACCTGACCTTCCAGCTCTACCTCTCCACCTCGGATCCCGACCTCCAGCACTGGGCCAACCTCATCATCGGCAACCTGGACGAGAACGGCTACCTGACCGTCCCCCTCGAACAGTTGAGCGAAGCCCCCCCGAGCGACCCGACGCTGCCGGAGCGGGCGCTCCGGCTCGTCCAATCCCTGGACCCCCTCGGGGTGGCCGCCCGGGACCTCCGGGAGTGCCTGCTCCTGCAGCTGGACGCCCTGGGGGTGGAGGCGCGGCTGGCCCGGTGCCTGATCACCGACCACCTGGCCGAGCTCGAGCACCGGAACGTCGCGCGCCTCGCGGACCGGCTGAAGGTCCCGCCGCGGGACGTGCAGACGGCCCTGGAGCTCATCGGCTCGCTCGAGCCCAAGCCCGGGCGCACCTTCAGCACCGAGGAGCCCCGCTACATCACCCCCGACGTCTACATCGTGAAACTGGACGACCGGTTCGTGGTGGTGCTGAACGAGGACGGCCTCCCCCGGCTCCGGGTCAGCGGGTACTACCGGGCCATCCTCTCGCGTCGGAGCCAGAACTCGAAGGAGACCCGCGAGTATGTGGAGGGGAAGATGCGCTCGGCCCTCTGGCTCATCCGGAGCATCGAGCAGCGCCAGCGCACCCTCTACAAGGTCACCGAGAGCATCGTGAAGTTCCAGCGGGAGTTCCTGGAGCGGGGGATCAGCACCATGCGGCCCCTGACCCTGAAGGAGGTGGCCGAGGACATCAACATGCACGAGTCCACGGTGAGCCGGGTCACCACCAACAAGTACGTGCACACGCCGCAGGGCCTGTTCGAGCTGAAGTACTTTTTCCACCGCGGGGTCCCGGCCACGGACGGCGGGGCGACCGTCTCCTCCCTGACGGTGAAGGACATCGTCCGGAAGCTGCTGACCCAGGAGGACCAGGGGAAGCCCCTCAGCGATCAGAAGATCGTGGAGATCCTCCAGCAGCAGGGGGTCGAGATCGCCCGC
>JACPAU010000237.1 GCA_016180705.1 Candidatus Methylomirabilota bacterium | reverse complement strand
CTCATGGAGAACGCGGGGGCGGCGGTGGCGGCGGAGGCGGAGCGGCGCTTCGGGCCGCTGCGCGGGAAGCGAATCGTCGTCTGCTGCGGGAAGGGGAACAACGGGGGGGACGGCTTCGTGGCCGCGCGGCACCTGCACAACCGCGGCGCCGCCGTGCGCGTCCTCCTCTGCGCGAAGCGGGCGGAGGTCGCCGGCGACCCCCGGATCACGCTCCAGATCCTGGAGAAGACCGGCCTGCCGATCGTCCCGGTGGAGAGCGCCGAGGACGCGGCGGCCGCCCGCGAAGCAATGGCCGGAAGCGACCTCGTCCTGGACGCCCTCCTGGGCACGGGCCTCAGCGGTCCCGCCAAGGGCCTGGCGGCCGGCCTCATCGAGGCCATCAACGAGGCCGGGCGGCCGATCCTGGCCCTCGACCTCCCGTCCGGCCTGCCCTCCGACGACGGGCTCCTCCGGGGTCCCTCCGTTCGGGCGACGTGCACCGTCACCTTCGCCCTCCCGAAGCGGAGCCTGCTGCTCTACCCGGCCGCCGCCGCCGCGGGGGAAGTGGTGGTGGCCGACATCGGGATGCCGGCGCCGCTCCTGCGGGAGCCCGCGATCCCGGTGGAGGTGCTGGAGCCCGCCGAGGTGGCTTCGGCCCTCCCCCCCCGCGACCCGGACGCGCACAAGGGGAGTTACGGCCACGTCCTCGTGGTGGCCGGCTCGGTGGGGAAGAGCGGCGCCGCGGCGCTCTGCAGTCTGGGGGTGCTCCGCGCCGGGGCGGGGCTGGTCACGCTCGCCCTCCCGGAGAGCCTGCACGACGCCGTAGCGGGCCAGCTCATGGAGGTGATGACGGTCCCCCTCCCCGAGACGGAAGAGCGGACCCTCTCGCGCGCGGCCCTGGACCGGCTCCTGCCCCTCCTGGAGGGGAAGGCGGTCGTGGCGGTGGGGCCGGGACTCTCCACCCATCCCAGCACGGTCGCCCTGGTCTGGGAGCTGGTGGCCGCCGCCCGGCTCCCGCTGGTCGTGGACGCGGATGGCATCAACGCCCTCGCCCATCGGCTGGAGGCCTTGGGGAAGATCACGGCCCCGCTGGTGCTCACCCCGCATCCCGGCGAGCTGTCCCGGCTCCTCACGGTCGGGACGCAGGAGGTCCAGGCGCAGCGGATCCCCATCGCCCAGAAGGTCGCCCAGACCTACAACCTGACCCTGGTCTTGAAAGGGGCGCGGACGCTCATCGCGAACCCGAAGGGGCAGGTGGCCATCAACCCCACCGGCAACCCCGGGATGGCGACGGCGGGCGCCGGGGATGTCCTCACGGGGATCCTGGCCGGCCTCATCGCCCAGGGGGGCGACCTCGACCTCAAGGTGCGGGCCGGCGTCTACCTGCACGGGCTCGCGGGGGACCTGGCCGCCGAGGCCCTGACCCCCGAGGCCATGCTGGCGGGCGACCTCCTCGCGCGCCTGCCGGAGGCCATCCGGCGGGTGAAGGCGGCGGCCGTCCCCGCCGGGAAATAGGGGTCAGACTGGAATTTCCCCCTCGGTGATAGTACTCTCCGGACCACTCTAGGGCCCATGGAGGGACGGGTGCCGAGGTCTCCCCGCTATTCCCTGATTGGTGTCCCGCAGCATGTGATTCAACGGGGCAACAATCGACAGCCGACATTCTTCGTCGAGGACGACTTCCGCTTTTACCTGCAATGTCTCAAAGCGGCTACCACCGCCCATGACTGCGATGTCCATGCTTATGTGCTCATGACGAATCACGTGCACCTGCTGATGACTCCGCGTCGGACAAATGCCATTGGCAAGGTGATCCAGTCCCTTGGCCGCCGGTATGTGCGATACATCAACGCGACCTACCAGCGGTCGGGGACACTCTGGGAAGGACGCTATAAGGCCAGCGTCGTCGAGTCAGAGACATACTTGCTCGTATGCTCCCGGTATATCGAGCTCAACCCGGTGCGCTCCAAGCTGGTAGCCGATCCTGCAGACTACCCATGGTCTAGCTACCACTGGCATGCCCTCGGGAAGACCAATCCGTTGATTACCGACCATTCAGCGTATCTGGCTTTGGGGCGTACCCACGAAGAGCGCCACCAGGCCTATCGGGGGCTCGTCCGTGATCAGGTGGATCCTGCGCGGCTGCAGGAGATACGGGAAAGCGTGAACCAGTGCCGAGTCCTAGGAAGCGAGCGCTTCAAAGACGACATCGAAGCTGTTCTGTCGCGGCGGGTACGGCCCGGGAAGGCGGATCCCCCCCGAGGGGGGATGAAGAGCCCCCGCTCCTCCTTCCGCTCGCGATCGCCGGCGGCCACGCGCGCCGTTGCGGCCGCGCTCGGCCGGCTGGCCCCCCCCGGCACCGTCATCTGTCTCAAAGGACCGCTCGGTTCTGGCAAGACCGTCTTCGTCCAGGGACTGGCGCGGGGCATGCGCGTCGGGAAGGCGCAGCAGGTCCGGAGTCCCACCTTCACCCTCCTCCACGAGTACCGGGGCCGCCTGCCGCTTTTCCACTGGGACCTGTACCGGCTCCGGTCCCCCGAGGAGTGGGCCGCGCTCGGCTGGGAGGAGGTGTGCGACGGGCCGGGGGTGGCCGTCCTCGAGTGGGCGGACCGGGCGGGGACGGCCCTGCCGCGCGACCGGGTGGAGGTGACGCTGGATTTCGCGGGCTCCCGGGAGCGGACGCTGACCTTCCGGGCGACCGGGCCCAAGGCGCAGGCACTGCTGAGGGCGTGGCGCGCCGCGCGCCCCTTGTAGGGCGTGAGGCGCTGTGCTATGTTCCCCGAGGCTCTCCCCGTGGACCCTGACACCCTCGGAGGATCCTGCCCGATGTTGACCCGGACTCGCCTCTTTTTCCCGCCGGGGCCCCTCCGGCTCGTCCCGGCCGCTCTGCTGCTGCTCGCCCTCGCGGCCCCCGCCGCCGCCGCCCCCCTCTTTGTCGAGGGGACGGTGGGAGGGCAGGCCCCCGCGGACCTGCGCGCCCTCAACCAGTCCCTCACG
>JACPAU010000236.1 GCA_016180705.1 Candidatus Methylomirabilota bacterium | reverse complement strand
CGGGGGCGCCGTGCGTCGAGGCCACCGCGCAGCGGGCCTACGACGGGACGTACCCCCTGGCCCGGTTCCTCTACGTCTACATCAACCGGGCCCCGGCCACGGCGCTGGACCCCCTGACCCGGGAGTTCGTGAACCTGGTCCTGTCCACGGCAGGGCAGGAGGTGGTGGTCAACGACGGCTACTTCCCGATCCCGGCCACCATCAGCAAGGAAGAGTTGACCCAGATCCTCTAGGATGAACGATCACGCCGACGTCCTTGCCGCGGGCGGGCCGGCCACCCCGGCCCGCCCGCGGAGCCTCCCCCGGGAGCGCCTCAACCGGCGGCTCCTGGTGGACCGCCTGGCCCGCCGCCTCGTGGGCCTCGGCGGGATCGCCATCATCGCCTCGATCCTCGCCATCCTGGTCGTCATCGCCGTCGAGGTCTCTCCCCTCTTCCGGACGCCGACGGCCGCGCACGTCGCGACCCTCCCCGCGCGGAGCCGCGCAGCTCCGGTCGCGATCGGCGTGGACGAGTACCGCGAGGTGGCCTACCTGGCGACCCCGTCGGGCCTCCAGTTCGTTTCCCTCACGGAGGGAAGGCTCCTCCCGACGCCCCCGCTGCCGGGCCTGGGCTCCGCCTCCGTGGTTTCCGCCTCGACGCCCCGGCGCGGTCAGTTCGCCCTGGGCCTCTCCGATGGGCGCGTCCTGCCGGTCGAGGTGCGCTTCGCGGTCTCCTTCCCGGAAGGCCGGCGACGGGTGGATCCCGAACTCGGCACGGGGGAGCCGCTGCCCGCCGACCCGGCCGGGCGGCCCGTGCGCCTGCTCGCCCACGTCGCCGCCCCGAGCGGCCCCATCACGGCCGCGGCCCTCGGCCCCCGGGACCTCGTCCTGCTGACGGTCCGCGAGCGGAAGGCCCTCATCGGCCCCGCCACGCGGGAGACCTCGCGCCGGGAACTCACCCTGCCGGTCGAGGGGGAGATCACCGCCCTCGCGCTCGACGGCCGGGGCGAGGACCTCTTCGTCGGGACCTCCGCCGGTGACCTCGTGCGGGTGGACCTCCGGGAGGCCGCCGAGCCGCACGTGGCCGACACGGCACCGGCCGCAAGGCGCCGCGGGGTCGGCGTGAGCCTCATCGGCCTCCTCATCGGTGACCGGACCATCGTGATCGGGGACACCGGGGGCGGGGTGGCCTCGTGGCAGGTTCTCCAGGAGGAGGGGGGCGGGCGGCGCCTGCGGAAGATCTACGACTTCAGCCCCCACGCCCGACCGGTGGTAGCCTTCGCCCCCTCCCAACGCGACAAAGGATTCCTCACCGGCGAAGCCGCCGGCACGGTGCACCTACACTACGGCACCACGGGACAAAGACTCCTCTCGGCCCGGATCGAGACCGACGGTCTTCGGGCCATCACCTTCGCCCCCAAGGCCGACGGCTTCCTCGGGGTGGACGCGGCCGGGCGGCTCGCCCACTACACCGTGACGAACCCCCACCCGGAGGTCACGTGGCGGAGCCTCTTCGGGAAGGTCTGGTACGAGGGGTACGCGGAGCCGGAGTACGTCTGGCAGTCCACGGGAGGGACCGACGACTTCGAGGCGAAGCTCAGCCTGACCCCGCTCATCTTCGGCACCCTGAAGGGGACCTTCTACGCCCTCCTCTTGGCCATCCCCCTGGCCCTGCTCGGCGCGCTCTACGCGTCCCAGTTCATGCACCCGACCGTCAAGGGGTTCGTCAAGCCCACCGTGGAGATCATGGCCGCGCTCCCCAGCGTCGTCCTGGGGTTCATCGCCGGGCTGTGGCTCGCCCCCATGGTGGAGCGGGTCGTGCCGGGGCTCTTCCTCCTGCCCTGGGTGCTGGCCCCCCTGATCCTCCTCTCCCTCGCCGGCTGGCGGCTGACGCCGCCCGCGCTCCGCCGGCGCTTCATGCCCGGGACCGAGGCGTCCCTGCTCCTCCCCGTCATCCTCCTGGGGGGCTGGCTCGCCTTCTCCCTCGGGGGGCTGCTCGAGTCGGCCCTCCTCGCCGGGGACTACCGGGGCTGGCTCCTGCGCACGCTGGGGCTCACCTATGACCAGCGGAACTCGCTGGTGGTCGGCTTCGCCATGGGGTTTGCGGTGATCCCGCTCATCTTCACCATCGCCGAGGACGCCCTCTCGAACGTCCCGCCGCACCTGGTGGCCGGGTCGCTGGCGCTCGGGGCGACCCGGTGGCAGACGGCCCTCCGGATGGTCCTCCCCACGGCGAGCGCCGGGATTTTCTCGGCCGTCATGATCGCCCGAGGGGGGCACGCTCTACCGGGTCCTGTTCCTGGCGGCCCTCCTCCTGTTCGTGATGACGTTCCTCGTGAACACCGCCGCCGAGCTGGTCCGGCTCCGGCTGCGGCGGAAGTACCAGGCCCTATGAGCCCGTGGAAGCGCTTCTGGAAGAGCGGCGACCCCTTCATCTGGCTCACGGGCGGGGCCCTCGCCTTCTCCCTCCTCATGGTGGCCGGGCTGGTCCTGCTCGTCCTGGCGAGCGGGATGGGCTTTTTCTGGCCGGCCGACGTGGTGCGGCTCACGCTCACCGACGGGACGGTGGTGATGGGCGAACTCGCGCAGCGCGAGGCGATCCCCCAGCCGGGAGCGCCCGCCGGGACGCCACCCCGGTACCGGATCCAGGTCAAGCAGGGGAACCGGGACCTCACCGGCGCCGACTTCATCTGGGTCGAAGAGGCCCGGATCGCCAAGCGGGAGTTTCCGCCGGAGGCCGTCGTCGTCGAGCGGCGGGAGTGGGGGAACCTCTACGGCGTCATCGCGCTGGTGAAGGAGGGGGAGCGGGTGGCCGCGGAGGGGCCCCAGGCCGGCTGGGAGGCCCTCCAGGCCCGCCTCCCCCAGGCGGAGCGGACCTTCCGGGAGATCCGGCGGATCGAGAAGAAGGAGATCGGCGCCATCAACCACGCGCAGGAGAAGGTCCGCCTGCGCCTGCGCAGCCTGGAACTCCGGGGCGTCACGGCCGGCCCCGAGGTGGACCGGCTGCGGCAGGAGGCGGCGGCCTGGGAGGCCCGATACCGGGAGCAGGAGGCGGCGCTGGCCGCCCTGCGGCAGGCCCCGGAGGCGAGCGTCCTCATCGCGGCCGCGGGAGGCCGGGAGAAAGACCTGCCCCTCTCGCAGGTGGTCCGCGCCTACCGCCCGAACGCCATGGCGCTTCCCGCGAAGGCGGGCTTCTACCTGGCCAAGGTCTGGGAGTTCGTGGCGGACGATCCCCGGGAGGCCAACACCGAGGGCGGGATCTTCCCCGCCATCTTCGGGACCGTCATGATGGTCATGATCATGAGCCTGGCCGTCACCCCCCTCGGGGTCCTGGCCGCCTTCTACCTCCGCGAGTACGCCCGGCAGGGGCCGGTCGTCAGCGCCGTCCGGATCGCGGTCAACAACCTGGCCGGAGTCCCCTCCATCGTCTTCGGGGTCTTCGGCGTCGGCTTTTTCATCTATTTCGTCGGGGGGACGCTCGACCGCCTCTTCTTCGCCGAGGCGCTGCCGACGCCCACCTTCGGGACCGGCGGGATCCTCTGGGCCTCCCTCACGCTGGCGCTGCTCACGGTCCCGGTGGTGATCGTCGCCACCGAGGAGGGGCTGGCCGCGCTGCCCGCCGAGACGCGCGAGGCCTCGCTCGCCCTCGGAGCCACCAAGTTCGAGACGACCTGGCGCGTCGTGCTCCCCACGGTCATGCCCAGCATCCTCACGGGCCTGATCCTGGCCATGGCGCGGGCCGCCGGGGAGGTGGCGCCGCTCATGATCACCGGCGTGGTCAAGCTGGCTCCGGCCCTGCCGCTCGACGGCTTCTGGCCCTTCCTGCACCTCGACCGGAAGTTCATGCACCTGGGGTTCCACATCTACGACGTGGGCTTCCAGTCGCCCAACGTGGACGCGGCCCGGCCGATGGTGTACACGACGACGATGCTGCTGCTCGGGATCGTCCTGGTCCTGAACCTGACCGCCGTCGCCCTGCGGAACCGCCTGCGCCGGAAGCTCGCGGGCTCGGCGCTCTAGGAGGGAAGCGTGCCGACGGAGATTTTGCCCCGCGCCCCGCGCGGCGCCGGTACTGCCGCGCCGGCCGCGGAGGCCCCCATGGTGCAGATCAAGGGCCTCTCGCTCTGGTACGGGGAGAAGCA
>JACPAU010000282.1 GCA_016180705.1 Candidatus Methylomirabilota bacterium | reverse complement strand
CCTGCGCACATTGAAAGAGCGGGCTACCCTCCTGCGGGGTCTCCTCGCGTCCATGTTCCGGCCGGGCCACCCCGGCTAGCATTGGGGGGCATTGTGCCGTCCGACGCCACCCGGAAGCTCCTGAAGGTCTTCGGGATCGCGGTCACCGATTTCGAGGACCAGGCCGAGGCGCTGCTCGAGCGGGCCGAGGCGCTGAAGGCCCGCGGCGCGCCCCCGGGGGAGGTCGTAGCGCTCCTGGAGGAGGCGATCCGGGCGGTCGCGATGCTCATGGAGCACTGGGGCGAGGTGGAGCGCCACCTCCAGGAGTCGCAGCGGAGGGTGCTCGGGGCCGCCCGGGCCGTGGTCGAGGCGGGCCGCCGGAAGCCCTGACGGGCCCGCGCGGGCCCCGGGGGACCGGGATGTTCACGGTCGGGAGCATCATGCGGAAGCCGGTGGTGCGCATCGCCGGCACCGCCACGGTGGCGGAGGCGATCCACCGGATGCACGAGCGCGGGATCTCCAGCGTCCTGGTGGAGCCCCAGGCCCCGGGCGGCCCCTACGGCATCATGACGAAGCGGGACGTGCTGTCCAAGGTCGTTGCCCCCGGCAAGGACCCGGAAAAGCTCCGCGTCGCCGACCTGATGTCCAGCCCCGTCATCACCGTCCCTCTGACCACTTCCCTCCGGGAGTGCTCCGCCCTGATGCTGGAGAAGGGCATCCGGCGGGTACTCGTGGCCCAGGGCAACGAGATCGTGGGGATCGTGAGCGACACGGACATCTTCTCGGCGGTGGAGGAGCGGGGCTGGGGGCCGACCTTCTAATACAAACGACAGCACGAAAGTGACACCGTCCGGGTCCTGGCGCCGGCGCCGCCCCGGCCCCCGGCCCCCCCTGGGGAACCCTCCCGTGGTTCCCCCCATCGGCTAAGCGCCGATGGGACCCCCCTCCGCTACGGGGGCCTTGGGCGGCATCCGGCGCCACCCGGCCGCTCGGTCACACAATGGATGTCGTTTATATTAGTGCAGGCGGGAGGGCCTAGCCGGTCAGCCCGCGGACGGCCTGCCAGCCGAAGTACGCGGCGAAGCCGAGCAGGATCCCGCTGGAAGTGACCGAGACAGTGCGCAAGGCCGCCGGCGTCACGAACCGCCCGCCGGCCTGCAGGGCGGCCGCCAGGGCCGTGAACCAGGTGAGGGTGCCGAGCGTCACGCCCGTCACCAGGCGGAGGGTGAGGCCCGTCGTCACCTGCTCGAGCATCCCGGCGTAGAGGCCGCCGAAGACCGCGGCCCAGGACACCACCGTCATCGGGTTGCCTAACGTGGCGCCGAGGGCGCCCAGGAAGCAGCCCCAGGCGGTCGCCCCGGTGGCCCGCCCCTCGAGCAGGACCGGCCGCCGCAGGCTCCGGAGCAGGCCCGCGCCTCCCAGGTAGGCGAGCATCCCGGCGCCGAGGGACCAGAGGAGGGTCCGGACGCCGGCCCGGCCCACGACGGCTGAGGCCCCGAGGGCCGCCAGCAGCGTGTAGAGGCCGTCCGCCACCGTGGCCCCCAGCCCGACCAGGAAGGCCAGGCGGAAGCCCCGCTCGAGGCCGGTCCGGATGGCCAGGATGTTGATCGTTCCGAGGACGGCCGCCACCGAGAGGCCGAGCACGTAGGCCGTTCCCAGGATCCTCACCGCTCCCCTCCCGGGAGGCGCATCGGTGGCCGGGCCAAATGACGAGCATGACGAGGCCCGAGGGAGGAGGCGGCCGGAGGCGTACGCTCCTGGTACGTTGAGGACCGCCGACGACCGAGAACGAAGTCAGGCGAAGTCAGTTGGCCCGGCACTAGCGCTCAGCCGTCCAGCATCTCCAGGAAGCCCTGCGCGTCGCCGAGGTCGGGCAGGAGGAGGTCGGGCGCGGCCTCCCGTAGACTGGCTGCGCTCTCCCCGCCCGTAGCCACCGCCACCGTCCGCGCCCCCAGCGCCCTCCCGCTCTGTACGTCCAGGTGCGTGTCCCCGATCACAACGACCCGGGCCGGACCGTCTCCGCCCGGTCCCCGCCGCGCCTCTCCTCGGGCCACGGCCTGGCGCAGGACCTCCACCCGGTTCTCCGCGTCGGAGCCGAAGCCGCCGAAGGGGAAGAACCGGTTCAGGTCCGCCCGCGCCAGCTTGATCCGGGCCCCTGCCTCCACGTTCCCCGTCCCGAGCCCGACCAGGCAGTCCGCCCGCGCCGCGAGGAGGGGGAGGAGCCGGCCCACCCCGGGCAGGACCCGGTAGGCCGGCGACTGCCGGACCTCCTCCTCGAGGTAGCCCAGGTACCGGTCGCAGATGCGCTCCACGTCCCGCGCCTCGATGGCCCGGTGCAGTTTCCCCTCCAGCCACGCCCCGCCCGGCGTCCTCGAGGCCGTACAGGTCCCGGAAGGCCCGGTCGAGCGCCCGCACCCCGGCGCCGCCCGTGAGGATGAGGGTGCCGTCGAGATCGAAGAGGAGGATGTGCGCCGGCATGGCCCCGGTAGGGTATCCCAGGCCCCGGGGCCGATCAAGGGCGGGAGGCTCAGGCGGGGGGGGCGGGGGCTGCCAGGGTGGCATCCCCCTTGTGGGTCTCCTTGGCGCGGTACAGGGCCCGGTCGGCCTGGTAGAGGAGGTCCTCGGCGGTCCGGATCTCCGGGCCCGGGAAGACGCCGACGCCGGCGCTGGCGCTCAGGCTGATGCCCCGGGGGGCGCCGGGCAGCGGATGCGTGCGCAGGACGTGGCAGATCCGCCGGGCCTCGGCGAGCGCACCCGCCTCGTCGGTCATCGGCAGCAGGACCACGAACTCCTCGCCGCCGAAGCGGGCGACCACGTCCGATCCCCGCACGTTGCCCTGCAGCAGCTTGGCCACCTGCTGGAGTACCTCGTCCCCCCGGGCGTGCCCCCACCGGTCGTTCACCTGCTTGAAGTCGTCGAGGTCGAAGAGCACGCAGGCGAGCGGGGAGCGGTGGCGCTGGGCGCGGGTGAACTCCTCCTCCAGGCGGCGGCGCAGGAACCGCCGGTTCGGAAGGCCGGTCAGGTCGTCCAAAAGGGTGAGCTGCTCCAGGTGGGCGACGTTGACTTCGAGGCTCTCGTAGGTGTGGGCGTTGTGCAGGGCCGTGGCGGCGAGGTCCGAGATGACCTGGCAGAGCTTCAGTTCCCGGGGGGAGTGCAGGTGGAGCGCCTTGGCGGTCCGGAGGAACAGGGTCCCGATGACCTGATTCCGGAGGATGACCGGGAGGACGTAGATGGAGGTCAGAGGAATCCCGCGCACCTGCTCCCGCACGGAATCCATGAGGGGGTGGGTGTGCGCGTCGTCAATCAGGACCGGGGCCTTCGTCCGGATGGCCTCCTGGACCTCCGGGTACTTGACGAGCTGGATCTTCAGGCGGTCCACGGCGGCGTCGTCGTGGGAGGCGAGGACGAACCCGTATCGCGGATCGTCCGCGATGAGGACGAGCGAGCAGCGGGTGGAGGGGATGATCCGGGCGGTCTCCCGGACGATGATCTGGAAGATGTCCCGCGAGCGGAGGGTCGAGGAGACCGCCTGGGAGACCTCCAGGAGCGCCTTCAGGTCGTTCCGCTCCTTCGCGACCGCGTCGTGGCGCTGCTTGACCCGGAGCTGCGCCTCGACCCGGGCGAGCAGCTCCTGCAGGTCGAAGGGTTTCCGGAGGAAATCCTCGGCCCCCGCCCCGAGGCCCTGGAGCAGGTCCTCCTTCCGGTGCAGCGCGGTGAGGAGGAGGACCGGGATGTGGGCGGTCTCCGGGTCCGCCTTCAGGGCCCGGCAGACCATGTATCCGTCGAGGCGGGGCATCAGGACGTCGAGGATGACGCAGTCGGGGCGGAGGCGCTTGACCGCCTCCAGTGCGCTCTCCCCGTCCACGACCTGGGAGGTCTGGAACCCGGACCTCACCAGGGCCTCGCTGAGCTGGGCCCGGATCAGGGGCTCGTCATCCACCACGAGAATCCGGGCTGGGGCCGTCTGCTCCTGCATCGTCGGTTGGCTCCTGCGCTGGCGGGGCCGCCGTCCCGCCCCATGGTGAAGGGGCCTGCGGGGACGAGGACCATGCCGGGGGTGGCCTGCCCCGGGCTTGCCGAAGGGGTGGGCGCGGCCCCGGCGAAAGGTGAGGGGAGGAGACAGGCGGTGATCAGGAGGACCGGAAGCGCGCGCATGGGCGGCCTCTCAGAGGGGGAGGGTTGAAGGGCATTTGGTACATCAAACGTTTGTCCCTCCCGCCAGGTTCCTGCCCTCCGCAGGGGCGAACCTCGTGTTCGCCCCATGTCCTCCAGCGGGGCGAATACAAGATTCGCCCCTACAGACCATGAGGAGGCCGAATGAACCCGTTGGGGCGTTGATTGAACGCCCCTGCAAAGACCCCGCCGCTTGCCTGAATGGCGGGCCCCCTACCCGTGCCTCGCCCCCATGGGGAGGTTCAGGAGATAGAGGTTGGCCAGGGTGATGAGGAGGATGAGGGCCATGTAGGGCCAGGGCCCCCGGAGGGAGAAAGCGGCCGCCCCCCACTGGGCGAGGGAGAGGCGGCAGGCCGCGTAGAGGCTTAGGAGGAGGGCGGCGAGGAGGATGAGGGTCTGGAGGAACTGGAGGACCCTCCACGAAGAGGTGGGGTAGGTTGTGGGCCAGGTGCATGGCGAGGCCCAGGGGGACGAAGGCGTAGCCGAAGCGCACGAAGAGCCTGTAGGGGGAGGCCGCCTCCGGCCGCCCCGCCAGGCGCCAGGCGAGCGAGCCCGCCGCGTAGACGGCGAGGGGGATGAGAATCGCCGAGGCCCAGAAGACGAGGGTGTAGGTGGCCCTGTCCGCCCCCGCGGGCGTCGTGATCCCCAGGCGGCCCCAGGGCAGGAACTCCGCCAGGGCGCGCATCCAGTTGTGCCAGGGCCCCACCATGTGGCCGGCGGCCATCCCGGCGACGGCCACCATGGCCACGGCGAGGAAGGCTTCGTCCAGGCGGCGGGTGGCGGTGGCCCAGAGGTCCTTGCCGAGGGCGCGGAAGCGCAGCGTGAGGTTATCCCGGCCGCAGGTCTTGAGGCACTCCCCGCAGTAGATGCAGTAGGCGTTCGAGTCCATCCGCTGGGGGAACTCGAACATGGGGCAGCCCTGGCCCCGCTCGCTGCCCACGTAGCAGGGCTTGTCCGGGTCGGCCCGGCAGACGGCGAGGCTCTTGGCGCGCAGCTCGATGGGGGCGATCATCGAGTAGAGGCCGATGACCCCCCCGATGGGGCAGGCGTAGCGGCAGAAGGTGCGGCGGGCGAAGAGCGCGCCCGCGAGGAGGGCGGCGGCGAAGAAGGCGGTGAGGATCCAGGCCGTGACGTAGGGGCTGCGGACGATGCCCCAGTAGCCGTCCGCCCAGGTCAGGAGGAAGAAGAGCGCCGTCGCGGGCCACAGCGTGCGGAGCCGGCGGGGCAGCTGGCGCCCGGCGCCCGTGAGGCGGTTCGCCCACTCGGCCGCGGCCCCGATGGGGCACATGATGCACCAGAAGCGGCCCGCCAGGACGAAGGTGAAGATCACCCCCGCCCACCAGAGCGTCCACATCAGGAGGGTCGAGAGGTTGCGCGAGGACTCGGGGGTGTCCACGAAGCCGAGCCAGATGATGAGCGCGAAGCCCGCGAGGAAGGGCAGCTGGAGGACGGGCTGCCACCAGGGGCTCCGCATCATGCGCGAGAGCCAGGGGAGGCTGAGGAGGTCGAAGGGCCCGGCGGCGGGCGCGGGGCGCAGGTGGCGCACCCGGAGCGCGTAGCCCGCGAGGACGAAGCTCAGGAGCGCCGCCCCGAGCGAGAGCCAGAGCCGCAGGTTGGGCCCGGCCGGCTTCCTCACCTGGAAGGGGAGCTGGGTGAGGAGCACCTCCCCCCCCTTGCCCGGCAGGAGGAGGGCCACCTGGAGGAGGTGGGGGCCGGCGAGGGCGGGCCGGAAGCCGACGAGGTAGTGGCCCGCCTCCGTTCCCTCGGGGGCCGCCTGGAAGCCGCTCAGGTCGGGGCGGCCGTCCGGCCCCCACTTGAGGAAGCTCCCCGGCGGCGCGGCGGTGTGGTCGCCGCCGGGGTGGCTGTCGTGGGTGCTGGCAGCGGGCTTGTCCCCGTTCGGGGGGGGCAGGTCGCGGAAGCCCTGGGGGATGCGCGGGGCGGCCAGGATGCGCGCCCCGGCGAGGGGGGCGCCCTTCTCGAGGTCGATCACCCGGAGGACGATGTAGAGGGGCTCCTCCGAGCGGACGATCTCGTCCCGGTTCTCGATGAGGAACTGGTAGCGCCCGGCCACGGCCCCGAAGTCGCTGTCGCCCGGGACGTGGGAGACGGCGCCGTGGGCGAGGGCCAGGGCGGGCGCGAGGAGGAGGAAGGCGCCCAGGAGCGCGCCCGCCCGCGAACTCTTCCAAGCCTTCATCCGCCCCTCCGCCTTCCTAAATATGAAACCTCGCTACGAGCCCTGGGAGGGTTCCTGTAGGGGCGGGCCTTGTGCCCGCCCGCTCTCGGTGTTTCAAGGCGGGCGGCCTCAAGGGTCGCCCCTACAA
>JACPAU010000261.1 GCA_016180705.1 Candidatus Methylomirabilota bacterium | reverse complement strand
CGTCCCGAAGGACCTGCAGCGCTACACCCGCTGAGGCCATGCTCGCCTACGTCGCCCGGCTCGTTTTCGTCTCGGCCCTCCAGCTCCTCGCGATCACGATGCTGGCCTTCGCGGTGGTCCACCTGGCCCCCGGCGAGCCGATCGCGCTGCAGCAGGAGCTCCAGGCGACCCAGAGCCCGCAGCAGAAGCAGACGCTCCGGGAACTCTACGGGCTGGACAAGCCGCTCTACGTCCAGTACTGGACCTGGCTCACCCGCCTGGCCCGGGTGGACCTCGGCCGCTCCTTCAGCCCAGACGGCCGCCCGGTCTGGGAGAAGATCCGCGAACGGATCCCGGTCACGCTCTCCCTCAATCTAGCCGAGGTCTGCCTCATCTACCTGATCGCGGTTCCCCTTGGGGTCTTCGCGGCGGTCCGCCGGCATAGCCTCTTCGACCGGCTGACCACCGTCTTCGTCTTCGTCGGCTTCGCCACGCCCGACTTCTGGCTGGCGCTGCTCCTGATGATCCTCTTCGGCGTCCAGCTCGGCTGGCTCCCCATCTCGGGCCTGCGGTCGCTCAACTGGGAGTACCTGCCGCCGCCGGCGCAGGTCTGGGATCTCCTCGCCCACCTGGTCCTCCCGATCTTCATCGGGGCCTTCGGCGGGTTGGCCGGGCTCTCCCGCTTCATGCGGGGGAGCATGCTCGAGGTCATCCGCCAGGACTACATCCGGACGGCCCAGGCGAAGGGGCTTCCGGAGCGGACCGTCCTCTACAAGCACGCCCTCCGGAACGCCGTCCTCCCGATCGTGACGATCCTGGGTCTCTCACTCCCCGGGCTCATCGGGGGGAGCGTCATCGTGGAGAGCGTCTTCGGCATCCCGGGGATGGGGCAGCTGGCCGTCCAGAGCGTCTTCGCCCGCGACTACCCCGTGGTCATGGGTCTCCTTGCCATCGGGGCGGGCCTGACGCTGGTCGGGAACCGGCTGGCGGACGTCTGCTACGGCCTGGTGGACCCCCGGATCCGGGTCGCGCGCCGGAGCGAGTGAGCATGAGTACCCTCCCCCCCTCCGTCGGCCTGCCCGCCGTCTGGCGGCAGTTGCAGAGGAACCCGTTGGCCCTGGCCGGCGGGGCGGTCATCCTCCTCCTCGCCGCGGTGGCGGTGGCGGCGCCGGTCCTCGCCCCCTACGATCCCGCCGCCTACGACGTGAAGCGGATCCTCCTGGCGCCCAGCCGCGAGCACCTGCTGGGGACGGACCAGATCGGCCGGGACGTCCTCTCCCGGATGCTCTACGGGGCGCGCGTCTCGCTGGCCGTGGGGTTCGTGGCCGTGGGGATCGCCGTCGCCATCGGCATGGTCGTGGGGGTCGTGGCGGGCTACTACGGAGGGGCCGCGGACACGGTCATCATGCTCGGGCTCGTGGACGTGATGCTCACCTTCCCCCGCTTCTTCCTCCTCCTCGCCGTCATCGCGATGCTGCAGCCGAGCATCTTCGTGATCATGGCGGTGATCGGGGTCACCGGCTGGATGGGGGTGGCCCGCCTGGTCCGGGCCGAGGTCCTCAGTTTGAAGGAACGGGAGTTCGTGGTGAGCGCCCGGGCTCTCGGGGCGCGCGACCTCCGGCTCATGTTCCGGCACATCCTGCCGAACGCCCTGGTCCCGGTGCTGGTCTCGGCCATCCTGGGGGTGGCCGGCGCGGTCCTGACGGAGGCGGGCCTCTCCTTCCTCGGCCTCGGCGTCCAGCCCCCGACCCCCACCTGGGGGAACATCCTGGCGGACGGAAAGGCCAACATCGAGATCGCCTGGTGGCTCTCCCTCTACCCGGGGCTGGCCATCCTGCTCACGGTCCTCTCCTACAACCTCTTCGGCGAGGGGCTGCGGGACGCCCTCGATCCCCGCCTGCGCCAGTGAGGACCCGGAAAACAGGAACGCCCCGGGGCGCCGCCTCCCGCCGCTCCAGGCACTAATACCAACGCCAGCATCAAAGTGGGAACCCTCCCGTGGTTCCCCCCATCGGCCAAGAGCCGATGGGACCCCCCTCCGCTACGGGGGCCAGGGGGCGGCATCCGGCGCCACCCGGACTTTGTGTCACAGAATTTATGTCGGTTGTATTAGGTCAGGTCCTCCGTCCGCATCAGCCGGACCCCGGCCCGCTTCATCTCCTCCCGCGCGCGCGCGCAGTCCCCTTCCTGCACCTCCACCCCCCGGATGGCGTCCTCGAGGACGGTCGCCTCGAAGCCGTGCTTCACCGCGTCGAGGGCCGTCGCCTTCACGCAGTAGTCGGTGGCGAGCCCGCCCACGAAGACGCGCCGGATGCCCCGCTGCCGGAGGAAAGCCGCGAGGTCCGTCCCCTGAAAGCCCGAGTAGGCCTCCTCCTCGGGGCGCGTGGCCTTGGAGACGACGTGGGCAACCCGGTCCACGGCGAGCGCCGGGTGGAAGGCCGCCCCCGCCGTACCGGCCACGCAGTGGACCGGCCAGGGCCCCCCGTGCGGCTTGAAGGAGGAGTGGTTGGGCGGGTGCCAGTCCCGGGTCGCCACGGCGACGGCCCGGACCCGCTCGAGGAGCGCGTTGAGGGCCGGGACTACCCGGTCCCCCTCGGGGACCGGAAGGGCGCCGCCCGGGCAGAAGTCGTTCTGGACGTCCACGAGGATGACCGCGTCCCGCTCGGGTGTCAGGTGCACGCCCAGCATGCCCTCCCCTCCCCGCGGCTGGTGTCCCCGTGCCCCGATCGTAGCGAACGGCCGCCGCGCGGGTCAACCCTCCCGAGCGCGCGGCCGGGCACGCTCACCGGCTCGTAGAGGGAGGGACGGCCAGCGACCGCACGTAGGCGATGACGTCCCGGATCTGCTGGTCGGTGAGCTGCGTCCCCCACGGGGGCATCATCTGGGACTTCTGGACCGCCTGCCCGCCCTGCTTGATGATGGTGAAGAGGTACGCGTCGGACAGGCCGTTCATCCGGGTCCCGTCGGCGTGGTTGCCGGGCTTGACCGGCAGGCTCACGGCGAGCGGGCCGTCCCCCCTCCCCCTCAGCCCGTGGCAGGGGACGCACCACTTGTTGTACACTTGCCGGCCCGCCTTCGCGTCGCCTTGCGCCGCCGCGGGGGCCGCGAGGAGGGCCAGCACGAAGAGGCTCCCCAGTCCCTTCCTCCTCGGGCTGCGCATCGGACTCCTCCAGGAGGGTCGCTCGGGAGGCGACGAGCGGCAGGGGAAGGGGAGGGACGGGCCGGCTCAGACCCGCGCTGGCGAACGGGGTGTGGACGTCGGGGGCCTGCGAGCGGGGAGCGGCTCCGCCGCCCCCCGCCCCGCGGCGGGACTTAGCGGCCGCCGCCCCGGATCTTCGGCACCAGGAGCACCACGTCCCGGTCCGCGAGGACCCGGGAGGGGTGCGCGGTCTCCCCGTTGACCCGCGCCTCCATCTGGCCCGCCACGCCCTGCTCGGCCAGGACGTCCGACAGGGTGGTGCCGGGGTCCCGGACCAGCTCCTGGGTGCTCTTGCCGAGCATCACGACCTTGACGGCGATCGGTTCCCGCACGCCGAGCTTAGTCTTTTGCATGGTCTCCCCCTTTCCCGTGGTCAGCAGGCGACGAAGGTCATGGTCTTGTGGTCCAGGATCAGCTCGCCCTTGCAGGGCTCGCCGGTGAGGAACTTCTTGATCTGGCCCGCCACCAGGGCGGCGATGGAGAAGCCGGTGTAGACGATGGCCTGCGCGGTGCAGGGCAGGACGAGCGCCTCTTCGTCCGCGTGCAGCGAGGCCTCGTACCGCCGGACGTCGTCCGGGTCCGCCGGCCGGACCGTGAGGATCCGGGCCACCTCCGCACCCATCCGGGCGTCGAGGTAGAGCGGCACCGCCGCCCGGTGCCGGATCCCGCGCAGCCAGATCTCCCGGCGCGCGGCCATGGTATCCACCGCGGCGACCACCACTCCCTGGAGCCGCTGCCCCCGGACCCGCTCCACCCGGGCCTGGAGGGGGGCGCCGGCCACCTCCCCGACCAGGTCGGCCAGCGCCTCCACCTTCTGCCGCCCCACGTCGGCCAGCCGATAGGCCTGGTTCGGGATGTTGTGCGGCTCCACCCGGTCGTCGTCGTACGCGGCGAGGGCGCGGCAGCCCATCTTCGCCAGGGCGACCACCACGAACGAGCCGATCCCGCCGCACCCGATCACGTGGATGGGAGTGTCGAGCGCGTCGGGCTCGATCAGGTCCTGCTGGCGGTACAGGTCCACAGGGTCTCCCCCCGCCCGGCGGCCGGCTAGTGCCGGGCCAACTGACGTCGCCTTGTATCTTCCACGTAGAGCTCCCAGTGCTAGAATGCGGCCGCTAACGGGACGGGACAGACCGATTCGCCTCCGGTCTCGGAAGACCGTAAGTGAGCGTGGGTCGTCCCGTCCCCTCCCTGCACAGCCCGGACAGTCGCCAGGGCCCCGAAGCCCGCATCGTGCAAGGCCGGGCACTCAGGAGGAGGACCGCATGG